>JABDJO010000117.1 GCA_013002465.1 Silicimonas sp.
GAATTGCAGCGTGGCATTCAAGCTCAGCATGGCGATGCTCGCCATCGTTCTATTTGTGGTGCTTTTTCAAGCCACAGTGGGATTGCAACTGTTCCGACTTGGCAGCGTTCAGACTTCGATCAGAACGACATCGGTGCCATTGCTTCGCGAGACCAGACAAATCGCGCGCCTTACAACCAATGTGGTTAATCAAACCACTTTGCTGGAAAACGACCTGACAACAGGCGAGTTATCTCGCTTAAGAGAGAAATACCATGAGAACGAACAGTTGATCGACCAGGTTCTCTCTCGCATCTCAGTGACCAATTTGGACGAAGACGTAACCCATGCTTTCCGAAGCAGTCGGAGAGAATTTTCCCAGGTAAACGAAGAGTTGTTCAGCAATCAGTTCAAGCAGCGAGCGCAAGAAGCCAGGATCTTGCGGGCAAAAGACGCACTTCAGCTCAAATTGACAGAACTGCTGGATCTACTTGATCAACTCGTCGTCCGGTCGACAACGACAATCCTGGCTCCGTTCAAACAACCAGAAATCGGCGAGGCCGGGCTTGAGGCCTATCTGGTTTTCGCCGGTGAGATCGAGACCTTGAACACGCTGCGAAGCGGTGTACTTGACGTGTCCAGTTTGCTTCAACATTCAGCCAACGAGCAAAACATAGATGCGCTGAACAACAACCTACACTTCCGCCTTCGCAATATCGGGCGGTCACTCGTACTGCTGGATGCCAGCGAAGAACGGGCGACGCTTGCCCAAGTCGCATCCGACATGATTGATCTACTGTCGGCGGAAGACGGGCTTATTGGTCTACTCAAAAGAAATACTGCGACGCGTGAAAGATTTGACGTACTTAAGCGGGCCCAGGTCGCCGCGGTCGACGAGATCGACAAGAGAACCAATCGGATCGTTGCCGGTGCGAACGAGTCCTTTGAACAACAAATAGACAATGCCAGGGGTCTGACAGAGACCATTATGTGGATCGGTATTGCCACGACCATCCTTGTTCTGGCTGGCATTTTCGGTGTGAATAGAAACGTTATCCGCAATCAGATCAGCCAACGCTTTACTGTTCTGACCGAGGATGTCGTCGCCATTTCGGAGAGAGATTACGGCCATAGAATCCGAGTGGACGGCCGCGACGAAATCGGCACCATTGCGCGTGCTTTGGACACTTTCAAGCGACAGGCAGAAGAATTGCAAAGATCAAATGCCGAACTTGAAAGATTCGCTTATGTCGCTGCTCATGATCTGCGCTCGCCACTGGATGCCATACAGGATTTGGCGAGATGGACGTTGGAGGACGAGCGTGCACAGCTTTCGGAAACCTGCATTGAGAACCTTGAACTCATACTAAAAAGAAGTTCGCGTCTTTCTGCACTCCAGTCCGACTTGCTTACATATGCCAAGGTAACGGAAATGGACGCTTCAGCGGAAATCTTGGAGCTTTCAGACGAAATTGGACAAATAGCCGATCTTCTGGACCCGGAAAACAAATTCAACATCCGGTTGGTGAACGACCCCGGTCGGATTACGACCTATGGGCTACCCACCAGGCAAATTCTTCTCAATCTGATAACCAACGCCATAAAGCACCACGACAGAACGAGCGGACAGATTTTGGTACATTACGAGCGTACTGCAAAAGGGCACAAGTTCACCGTCGAGGATGATGGCCCGGGGATAGAACCGCGCTTCCAGGACAAGATATTCAAACTTTTCAAGACACTTCAATCGCGAGATCAGGTTGAAGGAAGTGGGCTTGGATTGGCCCTGGTCAACAAGCTGATCGAACGTTTGGATGGCACGCTTGCGGTCCACTCCAACGCTCCTAACCAACGCGGCAGCAAGTTCGTGTTCGAAGTTGACGATCTTGAGGACGTTACGACGTCCGTAAGGATTGCAGTTTAAGGATGGACGACAGAAGTTACGAAAGGGCCAAGAATTGGACTATGAACCCGTGAAATTTCTGATTGTTGACGATGACGAAGTCAGCGTCATGAAGATCAAGCGCGCGATCAGGAAGGCAGATTTCATCAACCCGGTGGTTGTTGCCAAGGACGGCATCGACGCCTTGCACATCCTGCGCGGAAATTGCTGCCAGGAGGGACTGACGCCGCCATACATCGTGACACTTGATATCAACATGCCGCGCATGGACGGTCACGAATTTCTTCAGGAAATACGCGGTGACACAAAACTTAGAAACGTTGTTATTTTTATTCTGACGACTTCGGACAACAAGAAAGATATCGCCTCCGCCTACGATCATAATGTCGCCGGATATATCCTGAAGGAAAGATCTGAAGAAAGCTTGCTGGAAAAAGTTTCCATGATAGAAAATTTCTCCAATCTTGTCGTTCTACCCAGATAATATCTTGATGGTTCGAGTTTGAATTAAACTAGGCGATAATTTGCGCCATATCGGTCACGGGAATTAACGCATGGGTAACATTGGTAAAGCAATTACGAGTTCCCAGACAATTCATCTGTATGAACGAGGTCGTAGTGCTTGACAATGCACCCACAGAAATCGCCATCGGCTCTGCCAATCAAAAGAACGCCTATAGCATCAAAGCATTGGTGCTTGACGATTGCCAATTCGACCGCGCGAGAGTGCGCCGACTGATCGGGCAAACCGGTATGCCGATCACGGTAAAGGAAATCGCCGACCTGGATACGCTGGAAAATGCACTGAAAACCGATGTATTTGATGTTGCGCTGATCGACTACAACCTCGCCGACAGTGACGGTTTCGACGCCCTGGAGGTTTTGAAGAAAAATTCAGCACAATCCATGACGGCGTGCATCATGATCACTGGTGACGATCAATCCAAGGTGGCCGTTAAGGCGCTGAAAAGTGGTTGCTCGGATTACCTAACAAAACAAAGCCTCTCCGCTGAAACGTTAAGGGTAACTGTTCTTTCCGCGCTTGCCGAACACATGGAGGAAGTGCGAACAGAAGTACCTGTCCTGGATGTTGACAAGCTTGCTGACAAGATCACAACGAATTATTCGAACGTGCTGCAACCGGAAGTTGCCGGCCTTCTGCGGCATATACGAACGCTGAAATCGTCCATTCTGAAGCCTACTCACGAAGCACAGGAAGATATCCATGCCTTGGAGCGTCGTTGCATAACTCTTTGGAAGGCATTGAAGGCGCCTGTCCCCCAGTTGGACAAGAAATGCCATTGATTACAAATGGTTGCTGAGCTAGCTCGCTTAAATGGCCAGCGGTGACATCTGCGGCCAAACGTGACTATTTCAGGAACGGATAGTGCTTCGAACCTAAACTCCCCAAGTCCGCTTAGCGTGCGGGCTCAACTATCTTTTCCAGTAAATGGCATTTCCGGTTTGCGCTGCCGCCATTCGGGCCGCAGATTGCCTGAAAACCGGAGGAGTGGGTTATGACCATTGCAAAGCGCCCCTGGGTCCCAAAGCCTAGCGAAACCCTAATAAACCAAATCGCCTCAACGACCGCTGCATCTACGTCAGCGGCGCTTTTAGCGCGTCTTGGCAAGTTGGCCGAAAAGAACCGCGACATCCATGAAAAAGAGTGCTTCAACCTCAACCCCGCTACAAATGTGATGAACCCCAAGGCCGAAGCCTTTCTGGCATCCGGCATCGGTTCGCGCCCGTCACTGGGGTATCCCGGGGATAAGTACGAGATGGGCCTGGAAGCCATTGAAGAGATCGAAGTGATCGCCGCCGAGCTTTGTGCAGAGGTGTTCCAGGCAAAATATGCCGAAATCCGTGTGCCGTCCGGGGCGATTGCCAATCTTTACGGTTTCATGGCGACGTGCAGTCCTGGGGATACGATCATCGTGCCTCCGGCCTCGATCGGCGGCCATGTAACGCACCACGGCGCGGGCTGCGCCGGTCTTTACGGATTGCGTATCATCGAGGCCCCTGTGGCAGTGGATGGCTATACTGTGGATGTTACCAAACTTGCCGAAATGGCGCGGGTGGAAAGGCCAAAACTGATCACTATTGGCGGAAGCCTTAACCTGTTCGAACACCCGGTCGCCGAAGTGCGCTCCATAGCCGAAAGTTGTGGCGCCAAGGTCATGTTCGACGCCGCGCATCAATGTGGAATCATTGCAGGCAGGGCGTGGTCAAATCCCTTGGAAGAAGGTGCGCATTTCATGACCATGAGCACTTACAAAAGCCTTGGTGGCCCCGCCGGCGGGCTGATCGTTTCAAATGACCAAGACATCGCCAAGCGGCTTGATGCCATAGCATTCCCCGGCATGACGGCAAATTTCGACGCAGCCAAATCGGCGGCACTTGCGGTAACAATGCTGGATTGGCGTGATTTCGGAGGGGCCTACGCCACCGAAATGATCAACATGTCCAAGGCTCTGGCAGCAGCATTGGATGCCAGGGGTGTGAAGGTTTTTTCCGGGAGTGATGGGTTCACGAAATCACACCAGTTTGCAGTCATTGCGGCCCCATACAATGGCGGTCAAGCGGCGTCGAAACGCCTGCGTTCGTCAGGGTTTCTGGCCTGCGGTATCGGCTTGCCGTTGCCAGAAGTGGCGGGAGACATGAATGGATTGCGCATCGGCACACCGGAACTGGTTCGATGGGGCATGACATCCAATGATGCCGAAACCCTGGCCGACCTTATCGCACGGGCGCTGGCAGGAGAGCACGTCTTGAAAGAGGTATCCGCGTGGCGCAGAACCTTTGATCGAGTGCATTTTGCGCACTAGGCAACGCGCCGTTCATGTGATGCCATGTGCTTTGCATGGCAACGGAATCAAAGGGTTTCGAAGCCGTTTTTGGTTGCTTCGCGAAAAGCCGCACCCGCCCGCAAACCCGTTGAGATCTCGTTTAACCGAAACGGGGTTCGGGTTGGTGCAGGATTTGCAGCGTCTCCGATGATTCCCCTGATAGCCTGCGCAACAGAAGTGTCGCCATATCACGACCGGTCGCTTCGATATCCTCGAATACCGCCTCAACCCTTGGGCGCAAAAGCCCGAAGACCGGCGAAGCGCGCTTGGCGACCAAGTCAAGCTCACGCCCAAGTTCCATGCCGCAGTCATCAAGGGCTGCCAAGGTCGCCAGCGCCGTTACCTCGCCCACGCACACCAATCCGTCGGGTGCGTCATGTGCCTTAAGGCGCTGAAGCACTTGCGCTGAAATCCGGTCGGGCGAACTGTCCAAGTTGACCTTGTCAAGAAACTCGAAGTCAACGCCGGCCTCACGGGCCGCGGCCATGAAGCCATAGCGAAGATGTTGCGTAAATGTGAAACGGGCTTCAGGTAAAATGATGCCGAGACGGCGACGGCCTTTTTCGACCAATCGCCGGACCGCCAGACGAGCGTAGGCTTCATTGTCGAAGTCGACATAGGGGTGCGGCAGCGAAAACTCGGTGCGCCCGTGGGTCACAAACGGAAAGTCCGCCTCAAGCAGCACACGTACACGTTCGTCGAAGGCCTCGGTTCGCGTGAATATCAGCCCATCCGCAAGATTGTTGCGCAGAATGTTGCGAACCGCTTCGACCCGATCTTGGCGAATGAAGTCTGGAATAATAGTGACCGAATACCCTGTTCCGTCCAGGGCGGACGTCAGCCCGGTCAGCAATTCGGCGGTAAAGCCTAGAAACTCATGTGCCGGATTGACGAGTAGGCTGATCACCTTTGTTCGCCCGGTTCTTAGCCTTTGCGCCGCGCGATCAGGAACATATCCCACTTCAGCTGCAGCAGAAGACACCGTCTCACGTGTTTTTTCCGAGATTAGCGGGTCACCCTTCAAAGCCCGCGAGACGGTTGTCACCGCGAAACCAGTGCGATCCGCAATTGTCCGCAAAGTCGGTTTGCGCTGGCGCGCTGAATGGGCAATGCTCTTCTGGTCCGTCGGCATATCGTTGTCCGTTGCTTTGGTAATGGTTGCACGTGTTTTGTAACGTTGCAACTGGTAATTTCTTCCTGTTTTATCCGCCTTCCACACGGAGAGAACTTATTTAATAGACTGTAGTTAAACAATAAAAGACCAATTAGTGGGAGCTACAGGAATTTGTTGACTTTTTGGGTATTGTAACGTTTTAATTTAGGGGAATGAAAGCTAGGGAGGAACAATTATGTCTTTCATGAAGAATCTGAAGGCCACCGCTGCGGTGGTTGCACTGAGCACTGGTGTGGCTCAGGCGGCAGACGTCGAAGTGCTGCATTGGTGGACGTCCGGCGGTGAAGCCGCAGCACTGAATGTGCTGAAGGGCGACCTGGAAGGTCAGGGCATCGGTTGGCAGGACATGCCGGTTGCTGGCGGAGGTGGCGAACAGGCCATGACCGTTTTGAGGGCTCGTGTCACGGCTGGCAATGCGCCGACCGCCGTTCAGATGCTGGGCTTTGATATCCAGGACTGGGCGAAAGAGGGCGCCTTGGCAAACCTCAATGATCTGGCTGCCGCCGAAGGCTGGGACGACGTCGTGCCGGAAGCCCTGCAGGGTTTCGCCAAGCATGACGGTAAGTGGATCTCGGCGCCTGTAAACGTTCACTCGACAAACTGGGTCTGGGCCAACAAGGCTGTCCTGGATACCAACGGCATCGCTGTTCCGGAAACCTGGGACGATTTCGCCGCTGCAGTCGACGCGCTGTCGGCCGCCGGTATCACACCAATCGCCCATGGCGGTCAGGCTTGGCAGGATGCGACGGTCTTTGATGCGGTCGTCATGTCGACCGGTGGCCCTGACTTCTACAAGGCGGCCTTCATCGACCTGGACGAAGAGGCACTTGGTTCGGACACAATGAAAGAAGCCTTCGACCGCATGGCGTTCATCCGCGCCAACGTCGATGACAACTTCTCGGGTCGTGACTGGAACCTGGCAACGGCCATGGTCATCAACGGCGATGCCGGTTTCCAGATGATGGGCGACTGGGCAAAGGGCGAATTCCTGAACGCAGGCAAAGTACCTGGCCAGGATTTCCTATGCTTCCGTTTTCCGGGCACCCAAAATCAGGTGACCTTCAACGCAGACCAGTTCGCGATGTTCGACCAGGGTGGCGCGGTATCGGCTGAACAATCGGCACTGGCTCAGGCGATCCTGTCACCGACGTTCCAGTCGGCCTTCAACGTGGTCAAGGGCTCGGTTCCTGCGCGGACCGACGTTTCGGATGCTGATTTTGACGATTGCGGCAAGCAGGGCATGAAGGACCTGGCGGCTGCGGCCTCGTCGGGCAACCTTTTTGGCTCGATGGCCCATGGTCATGCGGCACCAGCCAGCATCAAGAACGCGGTCTATGACGTTGTGACTGCTCACTTCAACGGCGAATACGATAGCGCCACGGCGGTGACCGAACTGGTCGATGCCGTGTCGATCGCCAAGTAAGACAGCGCGCGCCCCGAGGTCATCTTCGGGGCGCGGCATTTTCCCATGCAATCCGCCCCCGATTTCAAAACCCGCCTGCAGGTGTGGTTACCCAAGCTGGTCCTGTCACCTTCGATCGCGATGGTTCTGGTCTTTGTTTATGGCTTCATTCTGTTCACCGTGTATCTGTCGTTCACTGACAGCCGCATTCTGCCAAGCTATGGCTGGGTAGGGTGGGAGAACTATTCGAAGCTGTTTCGCCTAAGCCATTGGGAAATTGCGATAACCAACATGGCGATCTTTGCCTTGTTGTACATGGTGATCTGCACGGTCATCGGGCTGGCGCTGGCGATTTTCCTGGATCAGAAAATCCGTGGCGAAGGGGCTTTGCGACCGATCTATCTTTATCCCATGGCGCTGTCGTTCATTGTGACAGGAACCGCCTGGAAGTGGATCCTGGACCCCGGCATCGGGATCGAGAACACAATGCATTCCCTTGGCTGGGAAAGCTTCGCCTTCGACTGGATCAAGAATCGCGAGTACGCGCTTTACACCGTCGTTCTTGCCGCCGTCTGGCAGACCAGCGGGTTTGTCATGGCGATGTTTCTGGCCGGATTGCGCGGCATCGACAACGAGATCCTGAAAGCGGCCCAGATGGACGGCGCGTCGAACTGGAATCTCTATCGGCGGATCATCATCCCGCAGCTTCGCCCCGCCTTCCTGTCGGCCTTTGTGATCCTCGCGCATCTCGCCATCAAGACCTATGATCTGGTAATTGCCTTGACGGGGGGAGGTCCCGGACGGGCGACCGAACTGCCGGCAACCTTCATGTACTCTTATACCTTCACGCGGAACCAGATGGGGATCGGTGCGGCCTCGGCGACGATCATGCTGATGACAATCGCAGCGATCATGGTCCCATATCTCTACGCTGAATTGCGGGAGAAGCGCTGATGTCGGTTGCCTCGCAAGATACGACAATCCGCACTGGTCGCGTTACCCGGGCGCTGATCTATCTGACGCTCCTTCTGTTCGCCTTGTTCTATTTGATGCCATTGTTCGTGATGGTAGTGAACTCGCTGAAGCCGCTGCACGAGATCACCAGTGGTAATATGATGGCGCTGCCCGAGGTCTGGACGATTGAGCCATGGCGCAAGGCCTGGTCCGAAGCGCAAATTGGCGTGCAGGCCACCGGGTTGAAGCCGTACTTCTGGAACTCGATCAAGATGGTTGTGCCAGCGGTGTTTCTGTCAACCATGCTTGGCGCATTAAACGGTTATGTTCTGACCAAGTGGCGGTTCCGGGGGGACACGATCCTGTTCGGTCTGATGTTGTTTGCCTGTTTCATTCCATTCCAGATCGTGCTGATTCCAATGGCGCGGGTGCTGGGTATTTTTGGCCTGGCGGGTACCACATGGGGGCTGGTGCTGGTTCATCTGGTCTATGGCATCGGATTCACGACGCTCTATTTCCGGAACTACTACGCCGCTTTCCCGACCGAACTGGTGCGGGCAGCACAGATTGACGGGGCGGGGTTCTTCCAGATCTTCTGGCGCATCCTGTTGCCAAGCTCGGGGCCGATCATTGTGGTGAGCGTGATCTGGCAGTTCACCAACATCTGGAACGACTTTCTGTTCGGCGCCTCGTTCGCTGACTTTTCAAGTCAGCCGATGACCGTGGCGCTGAACAACCTCGTGCAATCCTCGCACGGGGTAAAGGAATACAACGTGCATTTTGCGGCAGCGATCCTTGCCGCTCTTCCCACACTTCTCGTCTACATCGTCGCAGGCCGGTACTTTGTACGTGGCCTGATGGCTGGCAGCGTAAAGGGCTGATCCCATGGGTTTTCTAGACATCGACAACACCACCAAATCCTATGGGCCGGTTGAGGTTCTGCATGAGATCGACATCACGGTCGAAGAGGGTGAATTTCTGGTTCTGGTCGGCCCCTCGGGCTGTGGGAAGTCCACGCTTTTGAACATGATCGCGGGTCTTGAGGAAATCACCTCCGGGGAAATCCGCATCAAGGATCAGGTGATGAACGGGGTACACCCGTCAAAACGCAATATCGCTATGGTGTTCCAGTCATATGCACTTTATCCGAACATGACGGTTGGCCAGAACATCACGTTTGGCCTTGAAATGCACGGCGTTCCGAAGGCCGAGCGCGACAAGGCAATGAATGATGTTGCCCAGCTTTTGCAGATCGAGCAGTTGTTGGATCGAAAGCCCGGCCAGCTTTCAGGCGGCCAGCGCCAGAGGGTCGCAATGGGGCGCGCGCTGGTGCGAAACCCGGATGTGTTTCTGTTTGACGAACCTCTGTCAAACCTTGATGCCAAGCTGCGCGTCGACATGCGGACCGAGATCAAGAAGCTGCACCATAACCTTGGCACGACCATCGTCTACGTAACCCATGACCAGATCGAGGCGATGACACTGTCGACCCGGATCGCGGTGATGAATGGCGGTTACGTGCAGCAGCTTGGTACTCCGAAAGAGATCTATGACACGCCCTCCAACCTGTTTGTGGCGACCTTCATGGGTTCTCCGTCGATGAACCTTATTCCAGTGAAGCTCCGCGTTGACGGTGAGGCGGTTGTTGCAGAAACCGAAAGCAGTGAGGGCGACACCCTAAGCCTTTCGGTGCCAAACCCGTCGGCCAGGCTCAAATCCTATAACGGGCAAACGGTGACTATGGGGGTTCGCCCCGAGGCGCTGACAGATGCCGAGGGGGCAGACCACCGCTCGACTCATATCGAAAAAGTGCTGAACAAGGTCACCGTGACCGAACCGGCCGGTTCGGATACTTTTGTGACGACCACGATCGGGGGTGCGGAATGTGTGGCGCGGATGCGGGCCGACACCGAGGCGACGCCAGAAGAGGTCACCGAGTTTGCCTTCAACATGGAAAAGGCCGTCTTTTTCGATCCGAAGTCCGAAGACCGGATCGTCTGATGGTTTCGCCGGGTTGATGGCGTCCCGGGCGGGGTTCGATTTTGTCGTTGTCGGTGGTGGGTCTGCCGGGTGTGTGCTGGCCGCGCGATTGTCAGAAAATCCGGATGCAACCGTCTGTCTGATCGAAGCGGGCGGGCGCGACCGGCATCCGTTCTATCGCGTCCCGGCAGGGTTTGCGAAAATGACCAAGGGTATCGGAAGCTGGGGCTGGTCAACAGTTCCGCAGCGGCACCTTCAGGGTCGGGTGCTGAATTTCACCCAGGCAAAGGTGATCGGTGGCGGTTCTACGGTCAACGCCCAAATCTACACCCGTGGCAATGCGCTGGATTACGACGAATGGCGTCAGCTTGGTTGCGTGGGCTGGGGATACGAAGCGGTGCTGCCCTATTTCCGCAGGTCCGAAAACAACGACACCCATAATGACCGTTTCCACGGTCAGGGCGGCCCATTGGGTGTGTCGCAGCCTTCGGCCCCTTTGCCGATTTGCGAGGCTTTTTTCCGCGCCGCCGAAACGCTTGGCATCCCGCGAAATCCGGACCTGGCCGGAGAAACTCAGGATGGTGTCGGCTACTACCAACTGACGCAATCCCGGGCCGAACGATCGTCCACGGCACGGGCGTTTCTGAAACCGGCAAGGGGACGAGCCAATCTCGTGGTTCGTGTCGGGGTCGAGGCCCTGCGATTGGTGATCGAGAAGGGCCGGGCGGCTGGTGTCGAAGTTGCAGGGTCTGATGGGACAGAATTGATCCATGCCGATTGTGAGGTCATCTTATGCTCCGGCGCAATCGGAAGCCCACGCTTATTGATGCTGTCGGGCATCGGACCGGCGGACCATCTGCGCGATGTCGGGGTCGATGTTATTGTCGATCAACCTGACGTGGGATCGAATTTGCAGGATCACCTGGACCTTTTCACGATTTCGGAATGCACCGGGGATCATACCTATGACAAATACGCCCGCCCCTTCTGGTCGGCGGTCGCGGGGGCGCGGTACCTTTTGACAAAACGGGGACCTGTGGCATCAAGCCTCTTTGAAACTGGCGGGTTCTGGTATGCCGAAGAGGGCGCGCGGTCGCCGGATATCCAATTCCACCTTGGTCTCGGCTCGGGGATCGAAGCCGGGGTCGCAAGGATGCAGAATGCGGGCGTGACGCTGAACTCGGCCTATCTCCGGCCCCGGTCGCGGGGAACCGTTCGGCTGGCGTCGGCTGATCCGAAAGCAGCGCCGTTGATTGACCCGAACTACTGGGCCGAAGATCACGACCGGCGGATGGCAATCCGGGGCTTGAAATTGGCGCAAGGGATCATGACCGCCGCACCCTTGTCGCCTTTTGTCAAACGCGAGGTTCTTCCAGGGCCCGATGTAAAAAGCGACGACGACTTTGCCGATTACGCGGCCCGACATGCCAAGACTGATCACCACCCTGCTGGAACCTGCCGGATGGGCGACGATCCGGGCGCGGTTGTTGATCCGCGGCTCAGGCTCAATGGCGTGTCAGGTCTGCGGATCGTCGATGCCTCGATTATGCCACGGCTTGTATCGTCAAACACCAATGCGGCGACGATCATGATTGCCGAAAAAGCGGCCGATATGATCCGCGAGGATCAAAGATGAGTGGTCGTGATTTCCCTGGATCCAGAGACCCCAGAAAATAGCGAATACACTACGCGACCTTTAAGGACGTCAAACTTCGCCCATCTTAGCGAGTTGGCCCCTTCGGGTTGAAATACCGCGCGGCGAGAGGCGCCCCTAATATAACGACGAAGATACGCAAAAGGTGGTGTGCGACGACAAAGGCAACATCGGCCCCCACGATTAGTGCCAATATGGTCAACTCCGCCTGTCCGCCCGGGGCAAACGACAGCAGCGCCTCTCGTCCGGGGGCCAGATCAAGCCCGTAGATCATCTCTACGAAGATCAATGTCAGCAAAATTAGGATCAGGCAAAAACCCAGACCAGCCATGAGGTCGCGACGAACTTCCACCATGGTGATGCCGGTGTATTTGCTACCAATGGACATCCCGATAAAAAACTGAGCTGCCGAGATCGCTTCCGTCGGTGGCCGATGATGCAGCCCGCCAGCCACCGTCACTATCCCAGCCAGGATAAGCGGACCAAGGATCGACGCCCCGAACAACCCCAACCGTTTCGCGCCTAGCCAGCCAACGACCGCGCAAACGACCATAATGGCCATTTCGTGGGCCGGGACATTCCTTGCTCGAACACCGGGCAGGGAAGATAGGTCCGCGTCCCAAATACCCTTCAGTATGAATGGCAGCGCGACCACGATGACAAGCACCCGCGTGGCATGGATCAGACCAAGGCTTCGAACATTTCCGCCGGCTTCTTCGCCAAACAGGATCATATCCTGCAACCCACCGGGCATGGCGGCGTAATAGGCGGTTGGAAAATCATACCCGCAGAGGCGCTGGAAATAGGGAACACCCAGGACACAGACGCAAAGGACCATCACCGGAACCAGGCAAAGCGTCGGCCACATGGCGGGAAAGGTGGCAATCACCGCTGGCGTCAGCGTCGCGCCGACGGCCACGCCCAGGACGGTGCGCATGGAATCGTTCAGTGCCTTGACGCCGCCAAGGGGCACCTGCATTGCGGCCGCTATCAGGCAGGCAAAGATCGGGCCAAGAAGCCAGGGGAGCGGTAGCGAAAAAAACCGGAATGCAGCAACACCAAGAGCGGCGACAACAAGAGCGTTGGCGATCGGGATCAAGGCAAGGAACGCGGCTTATCCGCTTGAGAGTTGGCGATTAATTGGTGGGCACATGTGTATTGCATCTGGGTGTCAGGGTTCATGATGGGCAACTTAGAAGCGTGGATTGATGCTGTCAAAAACTCCTTTGAGAAAGCGCCGGCGCATAGGTGTGGACGGTTCACTGTGGCCGCGCCGCAGTTGGCGCGCCGGTGATTTTTGTGCTTCAATCATGGAAGTGTATTTCAGGAGGTTGACCCCATGCATTTCCGTATTCCCTCTTTCGCTATTGCCTGCGCTTCCATCGCCATTGGGTCCTCGGCGGCGGCAATTGACAATGTCATGGTGGTGTTTGATGGCTCAAATTCCATGTGGGGACAGATCGACGGCACCGCCAAGATCGAAATCGCGCGGGGCGTGATGGAGAACCTTCTGGGCAATTGGGTCGATACACGCAGCGTCGGTCTTATGGCCTATGGTCACCGTCGGCGAGGTGACTGCAGCGATATCGAAGTTCTGGTGCAACCGGGCCAGCAGTCTCGTTCAAGTATCCTTCAGCAAATCAACGGGATTACGCCGACAGGAAAGACCCCGTTGACCGATGCCGTCGAACAGGCGGCGATATCGCTGTCTTATACCGATCAGCCTGCGACCGTGGTGTTGATTTCAGACGGATTGGAAAGCTGTGGGCGTGACCCTTGTGCCTTGGCCACTGCCCTGGAAAAAAGAGGCGTGGCTTTTACCGCGCATGTCGTGGGTTTCGGTTTGGGTAATGACGAAGACGCAAGTTCGCTTTCATGCATCGCTGAAGAAACCGGTGGCCAGTATATCACGGCCGCCAACGCCGAAGAATTGGGGTCTGCGCTCAGCGCGGTCGGCACTGCTGTCGCCGAGGCAGAACCCGAACCGGAGCCAGAACCACAAGCTCCGGAAGTTGCGGTCAATGGCCCGGGTACAGCTGTCGGCGGGTCGGATATTCAGGTCACCTGGACACCGACCGTGGCCGAAAGCGACTATATCACCGTCGTACCTGTTGGCACCGAGGTTGGTGCGTTCGGTCCCTATGTCAGGATCGGAAAGTCCACCGATGTTGTCCTGCCTGTCCCTGGTGACGAGGGGCTCTACGAAGTGCGCTATCTAAGCAATGATACCAAAGACACCCTAGGAATGGACACTGTCGAAGTCACGAAACCCGAGGTTTCGCTAAGCGCACCTGAGACTGTGGAAACCGGAGCCAGTTTCGCGGTGTCCTGGACGCCGACCATCAACAAACGTGACCTGGTGACCATAGTGCCCGCAGGATCGGATCAAGGTCAGGTTGGCACCTATCAGGCTGTCCGGACGAATAGCGAGATTCAACTTCAGGCCCCGGCAGATCCCGGGCTTTACGAACTTCGGTACGTGCTGAATGTCGACAAGCGCACGGTCGCAAGCCGCCCGATCGAAGTGACTGCTCCAAGCGTCGTTCTGCAGGTGCCGGATACAGCCATGACAGGGGCAGAGTTTGCGGTCAACTGGTCCAAAGCGGTCAATCGGCGCGACTATATCACCATAGTTCCGATGGGTGCGGACGAGGGCATCTATGGCAACAACCTGGTGGTTCGCGACAAGAACGCAGGTCTGTTGAAGGCGCCAGCCGACGCAGGCATGTACGAAGTGCGTTACATTCTGCGCGAAGGTGCCAAGACCCTTGCCCGCGAACCGATTGAAATCACAAAAGCCGAAGTTTCTCTGTCAGGCCCCGCAACCGTGTTGTCCGGCGCGAGTTTCGACGTGACCTGGTCGGGTGCCGTTCATCGACAGGACTACGTTACCATCGTGCCCATGGGGACGGACGAGGGCACTTATGGCAACAACCTCGTGGTGCGGGACAAGGAAAAGGGGACACTGAAAGCTCCGGCCGATACGGGTATGTACGAACTGCGGTATATCCTGCGCGAAGGCGCCAGGACCCTTGCCCGCCAAGCCATTGAGGTGACCGAACCCGAAGTGACCGTCTCGGGCCCGGCATCTGTGCCGACAGGCGCCAAGTTCGAGGTGACCTGGACGGGGGCCGTGAACCGTCAGGACTATGTGACGATCGTGCCCATGGGCACCGAAGAAGGAAAGTACGGCAACAACCTGGTCGTGCGAGATGGCTCAAGCGGCACTCTGAGTGCACCCGCCGATCCGGGCATGTACGAACTCCGATACATCCTGCGCGAAGGGTCCAAAACGCTTGCCCGCGCCCCGATCGAGGTTGCGTTGCCAGAGGTGACCATCGCCGCCCCAGCAAGCGTTCTGGCTGGCGCCAGGTTCGAGGTCTCGTGGACCGGTGCGGTCAATCCAAGTGATTACATAACGATTGTCCCCGTGGGCACGGACGAGGGCGAATTCGGCAATAATCTAGTGGTCCGCAGAAGTACCAGCAACGATCTTCAGGCCCCCGCTGAATCCGGGCTTTACGAAGTGCGCTATGTCTTGCGTGAAGGAAGCAGAACTCTGGCGACGGCCATGGTTGAAATAACCGATCCCGAGGTGACAATCAGCGCCGCGGGCGAAGTGCGCGCCGGTGACGATTTCCGCGTGATCTGGACCGGCACGGTTGGACCGCAAGACTATATCAATCTGGTGCCCATGGGCGCGCCTGACGACAAATTCGGCGAATATTTCCAGACAAGAAAGCTCTCAGAAAATGACATGTCTGCCCCGGCAGAAACTGGTATTTATGAATTGCGCTATGTTTTGCGCGAGGGCAATCGGGTGCTCGCGCGCCAGCAGATCGAGGTGTTGTCCAGTGATGCACCTTTGGACACCGGGGCCAGTATCGACGCCCCCGATACGGCTGCACCAGGAGACGTCATCACGGTAAGCTGGAATGTCGCCAGCGACAGTGCCGATCAGCGAATTACACTGGCCCGCGGCGATCAGGCGATATTCACCTGGATCTCGGCGACAAAGATCACCGGCGACCCACCCGTGGAAATCACGCTGCCGGAAACACCGGGGGTCTACGAGATCCGTTTTCTCGACCTTTCCAACCAGTCCGTTTTGTCGCGTAGAGTCATAAAGGTCGAATAGCGGAACATCTCCCGTGGTGTGTGACGGGTTCGGCGGCTAAGACAGGCCCATGAACCAAAGGACAATCATATTCGATCTGGACGGCACATTGATTCACAGTGCGCCTGATCTACATGCAGCGGTCAACATCGCTTTGACGACCCAGGGCAGGCCCGCGCTTGATCTGGCAACGGTGATCTCATTCGTAGGCGATGGCGTAGAGCAACTGGTAAAGCGCAGTCTGATGGCTACGGGGGATCATACGCCTGCACTGCAACGCGAAACCTTGGCGCGGTTTATGGATAGCTACGACAGAAACCTGACCACTCTTACTCGGCCCTATCCCGGTGTGATCGACTGTCTTCAAAGACTGAAATCTGACGGCGTGCGCTTGGGCATCTGCACGAACAAACCAGGGTCTGCAGCGCGGCGGGTTTGCGATCAGCTTGATCTGACAAGATACTTCGATGTCATTTCGGGGGCCGAAGTCGATCAGCCGAAAAAACCCGATCCAACCTCGCTTTTGGCGTGCATCGCACGACTTGGAGGGCGGGTCGAAAATGCGATTTACGTCGGAGATAGCCTTGTCGATCTTGCAACCGCGCAAAATGCCCACGTCCGGTTTCATCTGTTCACCGGCGGTTATTTGAACGCACCGAAGCCGGACTTGCCGCCCAACCAAGTCTTCGCCGACTGGTCGTCGAATAGGTTTTGCGTTTGACCAAATGGTTCAAGATTCCCTTTGTGTATCCGCCCCAACCGATCTAGCTTCTCCGGCAGGGAGGATTAAAAGCATGAAAATACTAACAACACTTATGTCCGGCGCCGCCATGGCCCTGACGATGGCTTTCGCAGGACCCGCAGCGGCACAGGACTGCCCGCGTGGCGATCTGGATGAACGCTACTGCGATGTGGATGGCGACCTCGTTGCCGACATCCCGACCGATCCGAGTGATCAGGTTGATCCCGACACTTTGATCTTCACCTATACACCGGTCGAGGATCCCGCCGTTTACAAAGAAGTCTGGGCGGGTTTCATGGATCACCTGTCAGAGAAAACCGGCAAGGAGGTCGTGTTTTTCGCCGTTCAGAATAACGCCGCTCAAATCGAGGCGATGCGGTCCGGTCGTTTGCACATTGCAGGATTCAACACCGGGTCCAATCCGTTGGCTGTCAACTGCGCCGGTTTCCGTCCTTTCACGATCATGGCTTCGCTTGACGGTCATTTTGGATACGAGATGGAAATCATCACCTTTCCAGGCTCGGGCATCGAAAGCGTCGAAGACATCAAGGGCAAATCGCTGGCTTTCACTTCGCCCACGTCAAACTCGGGGTTCAAGGCACCTTCGGCAATCCTGAAGGGCGATTTCGACATGCTGCCGGAACGGGATTTCGAACCGGTTTTTTCGGGCAAGCACGACAACTCGATCCTTGGTGTGGCCAACAAGGACTATGTTGCAGCTTCGATCGCCAACTCGGTCAAGTCCCGCATGATCCGGCGCGACGTTATCAAGGAAGACGACGTCATCACGATCTACAAGTCACAGACGTTCCCGACCACCGGATTTGGCACAGCTCACAACCTGACGCCCGAGTTGCAGGAGCAGATCAGGGACGCGTTCTTCAGCTTTGAATGGGAAGGCAGCAAGCTTAAGGAAGAGTTTGAAAAGTCGAACGAAGGCCAGTTCATCGAAATGAACTACAAAGAGTTCTGGGAAGTGATCCGCAAGATCGACTCGGCCAATGGCGTCAGCTACGCTTGCAGTTAAGTCTTGATCGGGCGGGCCAATTGGTCCGCCCTTTCCAATAATCCAAAGGGGCGGGGAGGCTTACATGCTGCGGCTTGAGAAGCTTGTGAAGACCTACAAGACTGGCGATCAGGCTTTGCAGGCGGTCGACATGGAAATCCCGGAGGGCCAGGTCATGGCCCTGATCGGACCTTCTGGCGCGGGCAAGTCGACGCTTATCCGTTGCATCAACAGGCTGGTCGAACCGACCTCGGGCAACGTCTATCTGGGTGAAACCGAATTGACCGGCCTATCATCGGGCGCGCTGCGACGCGAACGCCGTCGGATGGGCATGATCTTTCAGGAATACGCCTTGGTCGAACGACTGACGGTGATGGAAAACGTCCTGTCCGGGCGGCTTGGCTATGTCGGGTTCTGGCGCAGCTTCCTGCGCAAATACCCACAGTCCGACGTGGACGAGGCATTTCGCCTTCTTGATCGTGTCGACCTTGCCCACATGGCCGACAAGCGCGCCGACGAACTCTCGGGCGGGCAGCGCCAAAGGGTCGGTATCTGCCGTGCGCTTATTCAAAATCCCGCATTGTTGCTGGTCGACGAGCCGACCGCCTCGCTGGACCCCAAGACCTCGCGCCAGATTATGCGGCTGATTTGCGAACTCTGTAAGGAACGCGGACTGGCCGCGATCATAAATATCCACGACGTTGCCCTGGCCCAGATGTTCGTGCAGCGGGTGGTAGGCCTGCGCTTCGGCGCTATTGAATTTGATGGTCCCCCCGATGCTCTGACGCCCGATGTGCTGACCACGATCTATGGCGAGGAGGACTGGGAAGCGACCATCGAGAAAGTCGACGACGACGATATCGAGGCTGCGGAATGAGCGCATCAACGACCGAGCTTGAAACCCTGATCGGCAAGCCCTGGAAAAAACCGCCGTTCATAAAACGCCCCTGGCTTCGCTGGCTTCTGGCACTTGGGTTTGTCGCCTATCTGATCGCTGCGTTTTTGACTATCGAGGTCAACTGGTCGCGGGTTTATGAGGGCCTGACAAGGGGCAAGGCTTTTGTCCTTGCCTTCACCAGCCCGGATTTCACGACCCGGTCAAGCGACATCTATGACGGGATGCTTGAAAGCATCATCATGACCGTCGCGGCTTCGGTTGTGGGCATCGGCATCTCGATCCCGATTGCTCTGGGCGCAGCGCGGAACGTCGCGCCGTTGCCGATTTATCTGGTCTGTCGGGGGATCATTGCCGTTTCGCGTGCGCTGCAAGAGATCATCGTGGCAATCCTTTTGGTCGCCATCTTTGGTTTTGGCCCGCTTGCCGGTTTCCTGACGCTCAGCTTCGCAACCATCGGATTTCTGTCAAAACTCTTGGCGGAAGATATCGAAAGCATGGACAGGGTGCAGGCCGAGGCGATCAAGGCCTCGGGCGCCAAATGGCTGCAATGGATTAATTACGGCGTTCAGCCCCAGGTCATGCCGCGCCTGATCGGACTTTCCATGTACCGTCTGGATATTAATTTCCGCGAAAGCGCCATTCTGGGGCTGGTCGGGGCAGGCGGGATTGGCGCCACGCTCAACACCGCTTTTGACCGCTACGAGTACGACACGGCAGCCGCCATTCTGATCCTGATAATCGTGATCGTCATGGCGCTTGAGTACCTCTCGGGGATCATCCGGGCGAGGGTCCAGTAATGCCGGTCAGCCAAGCAGAGGGCGTCAAGCTTTGGCAGCGCCGCACCGGTCGGGAAAGCCTGTTCCACTGGGTCCTGTGGCTGAGTGGAGTTGCGATATTCGCCTATTGCTGGCAGCAGATTTCGGAATCCACCACATGGTTCTTTGTTTGGGACGCACCGCGCATCGCCAGTGACATCTGGACCCGCGCAACGCCGCCGAAGTGGGAATACATCACGCAGTTGGGGGAACCCATCTGGGATACGCTGAACATCGCCACCTTAGGTACGATCATTGCCCTGATCATGGCTGTTCCTGTGGCATTCCTTGCAGCGCGCAATACAACGCCGTCGGCATATTTCATCCGACCGATTGCACTTTTGATCATCGTTTCGACCCGCTCGATCAACTCGCTTATCTGGGCGCTGTTGCTGATCGCCATCATCGGCCCGGGCGTATTTGCCGGTGTAATCGCTATTGCCATCCGATCGATTGGGTTTTGCGCCAAGTTGCTTTATGAGGCCATCGAGGAAATCGACGAAACCCAAGTCGAGGCGATCACGGCAACCGGTGCCTCGCGTTGGCAGGTCATGGCCTATGGCATCGTGCCTCAGATACTGCCAGCCTTTGCCGGCATCGCGGTTTTCAGGTGGGATATCAACATCCGCGAAAGCACGGTTCTGGGCCTTGTCGGAGCAGGCGGTATCGGGCTGCAGCTATCAGCTTCGCTCAATGTTCTGGCCTGGCCGCAGGTTTCCCTGATCCTGATCGTGATCCTGTTTGCGGTGGTCATCTCCGAGTGGGTTTCGGCCAAGGTTCGGGGCGCCATCATTTGAACATGGACGAGGCGTTCGCGGCCTACGAAGGCGTCCGTCACCGGCTTCCGTCAACGCAGGGTAATGGCGCCTGCCAGCGGTTGACAGACCTGAGCGCACTTGCACCTGACATCGAGGTGTTTTTTCTGGACGCTTTTGGTGTTCTGAATATCGGCGAAACGGCCATTCCCGGCGCGCCAGAACGCGTGGCAGCACTGCAAGGGCAGGGCAAGCGAGTACTGGTTGTATCGAACGCCGCAAGCCATCCTCACGCGAGCCTCGTGAGCAAGTACAAGCGGATGGGGTTCGATTTTGCGCCGCGTGACGTGGTGACCAGCAGATTGACCGCCCTTCATGCCTTGCGCAAGGAGCCGGATTGTCACTGGGGGCTGATGGCCAGCGAGGACCTGGGCCGCGAGGACTTCGAACACCTGAACGCCACCTATCTGGCCGAGGAACGCTCAGCCTATGACTCGGTCGACGCATTTCTTCTCATGGGCAGTGCAGGCTGGACCGAAGATCGGCAGGCTCGGCTTGAAAATTCGTTGAATCATAGGCCTCGCCCGGTCGTGGTCGCCAACCCCGACATCGTGGCGCCGCGAGAATATGGGTTTTCCACAGAACCCGGCCATTTTGCACACAGGCTGGCTGATCGCACGGGCATCCAGCCGAGGTTTTTCGGCAAACCCTTTCAGTCAATCTATGATTTCGCATTCGCGCGTTTAGACAACGTCGATCCTGCACGCGTCGTGATGGTCGGCGACAGCCTGCATACCGATATTCTCGGCGCCCAGACAGCGGGCGTCAGATCCGCCCTGATCGCCAGATTTGGGTTTTTTGCCGATGGCGATGCGGAAAAGGCGATTGAGATTTCAGGTATTCGGCCAGACTACATTTTGGATCGACCTTGAAAGCATTGCGACCGGTCTTTCGAAGTTGAAATCAAGCAAGGAAATATTTGGAATGAATGGGCAATAGGGCAGCGCCAACCGACCTGGCCCCCGGGCCCGTGGCAGCTTCTTCGATGCGCAATTGACCAATCCCCGTTGTATCGAGTTCGGAAAAATTGCGACGCGTGCATTCTGTCAGCCGGTGTCGGATAGCCTCTGGCATGGCACCGTCCAGCAGAACCGCCTCGACCTCGACGACCGAGGCAATGGCGGCTGCGGCGATGGCAAGGTTTCGGCCTGTGTCTTCGATCCAGGGTGCAACATAGTCGGCAAAGTCGCTCCAATCACCTTGGAACTGCCGCAGCCTCTTCGGGTCCAATCCGGCATTTGCAAGATTGCGTTCCAGCACGTAAAGCGATGCCACGTTCAATAGTTGCGTTGTCCCACCCTTGCCGTCAGGCACGGGTAAAGGACCAATTCCGGCGGCCGAATGTGTGGGTCCGGAAATCACCTTGTTGCCCAGAACAAGCCCGCCCCCGACAAACGAACCGACAAAAATATAGGCGAAATCCGCAAACTCACTGCCACGACCGATCAGATGCTCTGCGACACATGCCGATGTAGCGTCGTTCTCGGTAACCGCGGAAAGCCCCGTCCGTGCTTTGATTTCATCGGCGATATCCAGGTCCTGCCACTTGCGCATGGCGTCCTGCGGTGCGTCAACGACTTCCAGCCACTCCCAGATCTTGTTTGGGCTTGCGACGCCAATGCCTGCAATCAGAGGCTTTGCCTCGGGGTGATTATCAAGGATGCTCTTGATCCCGGTGGTCAAAAAGGAAAATACACGTTCGATCTCGGGAAAGGCATAGGTCGTTGTCCGCGCCGCGATCCGGGTGCCGTTAAAGTCAACGAGCACCAGTTCGCTGGTACGGCGGCCAATGTTCAGGCCAAGCGAAAAGACACCTTTTGGATCCAATGCCATCGGGATCGAGGGCTTTCCAACCTTGCCCTTGACGGCTTGCTCGCGCTTCAACAAACCGTCTGTTTCGAGCGCCCGGATGATATTAGAAACGGTCTGCGCAGAAAGGCCCGACCTGCGCGCGATCTCGGCGCTTGGCAGGGCGCCGTGGCGACGGATGAATGACAGAACAACGCGCGCATTGGTGTCACGCAAACCAGACTGATTTGCGCCGCCTTCAATATCCCGGATGAGTGTATCTTGTGATATCAATTGGTTAGACTCCGATCTACGTTCATTCTGTCGGGCAGGGGTAAGTCTGTCAATTTATAAATCACTTTTATTTATTTATTGACGCGGGGTCAGAATCACCCATACTGTCACTCTGTCTCCGGCGTGAGTCCGGATTGATAATTGGGAGGATATAATGAGAAAACTTCTTCTTGGATCGACGCTTGCAAGCATGGCAATGGCCGGGGCCGCAATGGCGGGAAGCCATGCCACAACCGTTTGCCTGATCACAAAAACCGACACCAACCCGTTCTTTGTAAAGATGAAAGAAGGCGCGACAGCCAAGGCGGAAGAACTGGGCATGACGCTGAAGGCCTTCGCAGGCAAGGTTGACGGTGACCATGAAACCCAGGTCCAGGCCATCGAGACCTGCATTCTTGACGGCGCCAAGGGCATCCTGTTGACCGCGTCCGATACGTCTTCGATTGTACCTGCTGTTCAGCAGGCGCGCGATGCGGGGCTTTTGGTAATTGCACTCGACACGCCGCTGGAACCGATTGACTCGGCCGATGCCACTTTTGCGACTGACAACTATCTCGCGGGCAAACTGATCGGCGAGTGGGCCAAGGCATCGCTTGGTGACGCCGCCATGGATGCCAAGATTGCGACCCTTGATCTGAACGTCAGCCAACCGACTGTGGACGTACTGCGCAACCAGGGCTTCCTTAATGGCTTTGGCATTGATCTGGCCGACCCCAACGTGATCGGCGACGAAACCGACCCGCGCATCGTTGGCAGTGACGTGACCGACGGCAATGAAGAGGGCGGTCGCCGTGCGATGGAAAACCTTCTTGCCAAGGATCCCACGATCAACGTGGTTCACACGATCAACGAACCTGCCGCCGCCGGTGCCTATGAAGCACTGAAAGCGATCGGTCGCGAAAACGACGTGCTGATCGTCTCGGTCGACGGCGGTTGCCCCGGCGTGCAGAACGTGGCCGATGGCGTGATCGGTGCGACCTCGCAGCAGTATCCGCTCTTGATGGCCGCACTGGGCGTCGAAGCGGTCAAGAAATGGGCAGATGATGGTGTGAAGCCCGAGAACACACCCGGCAAAGACTTCTATGACACCGGTGTTGCTTTGGTAACAGACAAGGCCGTTGAAGGCGTCGAGTCGATCTCGGTCGCAGAAGGCAACGATCTCTGCTGGGGCTGATCCCACGCATTGGTGAGGGGCGGGTTTTTCGCCCCTCACACCACCAAGTTCCAAATCAAGCTGCTAGACTTGGGTCGTCAACGCACACATCATGCCGCCACGACACGGGAGGGGTCTTATGTCCGACACAAGTCAGAACGCTGACAAATACGAAGCCGCGGTAAGCACCAGCGAACAAGTCGCCGAATTCGAGGACACGCATAAGGGGTTTGTTGGTCAGCTTCAGCATATCCTGCATGTGAACCCATCGTTCGTGCCGTTGATTGTCCTGGTCTCGGCCATCGTCATTTTCGGACTTCTTTTGGGGTCGAAGTTCTTTTCTCCCTTTGCGCTCACGCTGATTTTGCAGCAAGTTCAGATTGTTGGCATCGTGGCCGCAGCCCAAAGCATCGTGATCCTGACTGCCGGTATCGACCTGAGCGTCGGCGCGATCATGGTGTTTTCCAGCGTCATCATGGGCCAGTTCACTTTCCGCTATGGCATCCCGGTGCCGATTGCCATTGCCTGCGGATTGGCCGTAGGGACAGCCATCGGTGCTCTGAATGGCTGGCTGGTGGCGCGGGTCAAATTGCCGCCGTTCATCGTAACGCTTGGTATGTGGCAGATCGTTTTGGCGACAAACTTCCTGTACTCGGCCAACGAAACCATCCGAAGCCAGGACATCGAGAAAAACGCACCACTTTTGCAGCTCTTTGGATCAAAATTCAACGTGGGCGGGGCGGTCTTCACCGTCGGTGTGGTCTTCATGCTCTGCCTCATATTTGTTCTGGCCTATGTGCTGCGTCACACGGCTTGGGGACGCCATGTCTATGCTGTGGGGGATGATCCCGAAGCGGCAGAACTTTCTGGTGTAAACGTCAAGAAAACGCTCATCCAGGTTTATGCTCTGGCGGGGCTGATCTGTGCCTTCGCCGGATGGGCGCTGATCGGACGGATCGGGTCTGTATCGCCGACCAGCGGACAACTTGCGAATATCGAAAGTATCACCGCCGTCGTGATCGGAGGGATATCCCTGTTCGGAGGGCGCGGCTCGATCCTGGGCACGTTGTTCGGAGCGTTGATCGTTGGTGTCTTCACCTTGGGATTGCGCCTCTTGGGGGCGGACGCCCAGTGGACATTCCTTTTGATCGGTATTCTCATCATCGCTGCTGTCGCGACGGACCAGTGGATCAGGAAGGTATCAGGCTGATGGAACCCATTCTGAAAGGACGCAATCTGGTTAAACGCTATGGTCGTGTTACGGCCCTTGATCACTGCGACTTTGATCTGATGCCGGGCGAAATCCTGGGCGTCATTGGCGACAACGGCGCCGGTAAGTCCACCTTGATCAAGGCCGTTTCGGGCGCCGTTATTCCTGACGAAGGCGAAGTGTGGCTGAACGGCGAACCGGTGAACTTCATTTCGCCCATAGATGCGCGCGAAGCGGGAATTGAAACGGTGTATCAAACGCTTGCCATGAGTCCCGCGCTGTCGATCGCTGACAACATCTTCATGGGGCGCGAGATCAGGAAAGCCGGTTTTATGGGCAAATGGCTCCGCCAGCTTGACCGGTCGGCGATGGAAAGGTTCGCGCGTGACAAGCTTTCGGAACTGGGCTTGATGACCATTCAGAATATCAACCAGGCCGTGGAAACTCTTTCTGGCGGACAGCGCCAGGGGGTGGCGGTCGCGCGCGCAGCGGCGTTTGGTTCCAAGGTGATCATTCTGGACGAACCAACGGCGGCCCTTGGCGTCAAGGAAAGCCGGAAGGTGCTGGAGCTTATACAAGACGTCAAATCCCGAGGCATCCCGATCATATTGATCAGTCACAATATGCCTCATGTTTTCGAAGTGTCTGACCGGATCCATATCCATCGCTTGGGTAAGCGTCTGACGATGATTGACCCCAAAGACCATTCCATGTCTGACGCGGTGGCTTACATGACGGGCGCGAAAGAACCTGAACAGATGGTGGCCGCCTGAGGCGGGCTAATGACGGCCTTCGAGACAGCCAAGCTGATTGCCAATCGGATCGCAGCATTACCTGCGACCGAGGAAAGACGTCTGATCGCCGTTGCGGGGCCTCCTGCATCGGGCAAGTCAACCGTGGCGGCGGCCCTGTGCGATGTTCTGAATGAGAATGGCTTGCACACGGGGCTTGTTGCCATGGATGGTTTCCATCTGGACAACGCCATTCTGGAAAAGCGCGGGTTGCGAGCCCGAAAAGGCGCGCCAGAAACTTTTGATCTTGCCGGTTTTTCGTCGATTTTGAAACGGTTACACCACGAGCCAGAAGTCATTGTGCCCACATTCGATCGCACACGCGATCTGTCGGTTGGATCAGGCGCTGTTGTGACGCCAGCTATGCGGACGATTGTTGTCGAGGGTAATTACCTATTACTTGACGAACCGGGATGGGCCGATCTGAAGGACCATTGGGATTTTTCGGTGTTTCTGTCCCCGCCTTTGTCCGTTCTGGATGCCCGTCTGATCCAGCGCTGGATAGATCACGGATTCTCCGAGATCGACGCAAGGAACAAGGCCAGTCAGAACGATATCCCAAACGCGGAACGTGTCTTGGCGCACCGGCAGAACGCTGACATGGTGATCGAGGCCTAGCCCGTACGTCATTGAAACAAGGGGCAAAAATGTAACTTGGAATAGACCTGGACCATGTTTGGTGGATATGCATCCGAAATGTAGGATGCCTCGGGGACAAGCTGGCTTGACGTTGGAAAGCGCCGCTGGTCTGAACTCTTGCTATCGGCGACGGGTCTGTCGTTGGACCACATGCCGCGTTTGGTCGAAGGCTCGGCGGTTTCTGGCGCTTTGCGCGCCAAGATGGCGCAGATGTGGGATTTAAAGCCAGATGTGGTTGTTGCTGGGGGCGCCAGAGACAACGCAGAATCGGCCATTGGCATGGGCGCGGTTGCGGCGGGGCATTCTTTCGTTTCTCTTGGCACTTCCTGGGTTCTTTTCCCCGCCAGCGATTCCTATCGTCCAAATCCGGAGAGCGCAGTGCGTGCTTTTTGTCACGCCATACCAGATACTTGGCATCAGATGGGTGTCATTCTCTCGGCGACGGATTCACTAAACTGGTGGGCAAGGATCTGTGGGATAAGCCCGGTTGATCTGGTCGCGGAACTTCCGGCCAGGCCGCCGAGGCCGTCTCGGGTTACGTTCTTGCCGTCACAAGTCCCGTTTGACCAACGAAACCTCCGAGATCTTTCGAGATCGACATGAGATCATGCGATTTCGCGCCAAACCTCAGGCGAAATCACAAAGCGGAAAAAGTCGTCCGTCACTTCACCTGGGCGGCACCGGCAGCAAGCGCTGAAAGCTTGGCGTAGGCGATGTCGGGGTCGACGGCGCCGAAGCCGGCGAATGTGCCAAAGCCGCAATCGCTGCCTGCGATTACGCGCTCGTGTCCGACAATGTCGACAAATCGTTCGATGCGCTGTGCAACCAGATCGGGGTGTTCGACGAAGTTGGTTGTGGTGTCGACAACGCCCGGCACCAGCACCTTGTCGGCTGGAATGTCGTCCTTGCGATCACGGAAAACGGTCCATTCATGGCCGTGTCGCGGGTTCGAGGTTTCGAACAGGACATAGCGGGCTTTCGTGGACATTAACGTATCGAACATCTTGGCCATGGGGATATCGCACACATGGGGGCCTTCGTAATTTCCCCAACAAATATGCACCCTTACCTTGTCGGCGGGAACATCGGACAGGGCGTGATTGAGCGCCTCGACATGGGAATTTGCGACCTTGATAAACTCGTCGTCCGATAGATCGTTGAACAGCATATGGCGCGACAGAGCGAGGTCGGGGCAATCGAGTTGCAGATCAAGGCCGGCGGCGACGATGGTTTCGTATTCCTCTTTCATCGCATCGGCCAATGCTGCCAGGTAACCTTCACGGCTGGAATAGAAATCGTTCTGCAAAAACAATGAGATAACCCCAGGCGAGGCAGCGTTCATAAAGCCACGCTCGGCGCCGTGTTCATCAATTGCTGCCTTCAAGTTACTGATATCTTTGTGTAATTCATCCTGGCCCCTGGACTTTACTTCGCCAACACACATCGGGCGGGCGTATTGCGGGGTTCCTCCGTCGTCGGCCAAACGCTTGAGAAAGCTGGGAAATTTCTTCAGATCGGCCGGGGCATTCCGGGGGCTGTCGCCATCGAACCCGGTATAGCGATCCTTGACATAGGTGGCATAGCTGATCTTGGAGGTTTCGCCGTCAGAGACGATGTCGATCCCTGCATCCACTTGTTTTTTAACGGTTTCAGATACAGCTTCGGTCATTGCCGCATCGAATTCAGCCGTGTCGTAGGTGGTGTTGTTTTCGCGGGCGAAGATGAAATCGACCACTTTCTGGGTGCGTGGCAGAGAGCCCACGTGACTGGTCTTGATACGGCTCATTTGGAAACTCCCCTGGCCTTGATCATTCGTTCATTCGGGCGCGCGCCCGGTTAATCTTGCAAAACGTACCTTCCAAAAGACCCGGTTTATCTCTTTTGTACAGGTCGCGGGACGCTGTGCTTAACAAATCATTGAACCCTTGGTTTTGTGGGCGACTCATCCAAATTGGTGCGCCGCCCGTCCATCGCACAAGTTGCGCCTTATCCCGTCCAAGTGGCCCCTGCCGCATCGCTGGTTCCGATCACATGATAAAGCGCCGCCTCGCCGGTCATCGAGGGCACCGCGGCGTGGTTTAAATTCTCGGGCACGCTCATGGTGTCGCCGGGGGCAAGCACGGTTTCGCCGCCGTCCCAGGTCACTTTCCAATGCCCCTTTACGGGCATCAGGACCGAGGGCTTGTCATGGGCGTGCATCGCGTCACTGGCAGAGGCGCGGGTGATGAAATCGACTTCGAACCCCGGCTTGTCGCGGATGATGCCGTTTGCGCCGATCACTTTGCACGGGGTCTTGTCGGCAAGTGCCACCATGTCCCAATAGCGCCGGACATAGCCGCCGATCACCTGCATCGTGGAAGGCTCGGGAAGAGCGTTGGCCTCGTCTTCGGTCAACTTGGTCATCGGATGCACGCCTTCGGGCAGGGTCTCGCCTTTCTTGGTGTCATAAAGCTTGCCGGTTTCGGCCAGGACCAGCCCGTGATCGGCGGCGTCCTCGATTACTTGCGGTGCCCAGATCACCCCGCCGCCCGCGTCGTCGCCGCCAAGGACCGCCATGATCATCCCATAGTCGGTGCCGATGTTTTCAAAGCCCCTGAAAATGCCCGTCGGGATATTGAAGATGTCGCCTTCTTCCAAAGTGATCTCTCCAGCGGTGCCATAACGGCCCCAGAAAAACCGCCAACGACCCGACAGCACGAAAAAGACTTCGGCTGTACGGTGCGAATGAAGCGAGTTCCGGCATTTCGGCGGCTGACCCGCGGCACCGATGTTGAAGCCGTGGGGAATGCCGATGTGGACATGCTGATCGGGGCTTTCAGAGACGCCGCCACCGATGATGGTGAAGTTTTCCTTTTGATCCGAACCCGGCGTGTGGGCGTCGATGAACGCGGTTTTGCAGGGTTGGAGCTCGCCATAGCGGACGATGCGGTCTGATAGGTCGGTCATTGGGTTTCTCCGAGAGCCGTGAGGCGCTGTGTCAGGTCTTCTATCTTGCGGTCGCGTTCTGCCAGATGCGGGGCGACCATGGCGGTCACCTCATCCTGGGTGTAGCGTGGCGTGATGAATTGCGGGCAGTTCCAGTCAAAGGCGACTATGCGGATGGTGGTCAGCCGTTCGACACGGCCCGAGCCGGGCGTGATCAGTTTCTTGGCAAGGTCGGGATCGTCTGTGGCGTCGATCATGGAGGCATGGCCTTGCAGTTTCAGCCGGGCCTTTTGCGGGTAGTCCATGGCGAAAACCGAGACGCGGTCATCGCCCAGGAGATTACCTTTTGAGATGAACTGCCGGTTGCCGCGATAATCGGCGAAGGCGATGGTTTCAGCGTCGAGCACTTTTAGAAACCCCAAGGGTCCGCCCCGGTGCTGGACGTAGGGCCAGCCGGTTTCCGAGACGCTGGCCATATAGATCGAAGTACGGGTTTCGAGGAACGCGCGTTCGTCGGCGCCAAGTCCGGGCTTGGTGCGCGCAGGATACTTTTCGGCATAAAGTGCGCGGGTGCCGACGGTTTCCTGTTCGGCGGCGACAGCGGCGGTGAACATGAGGGTAGCGTAGTTTTCCATCGCTTATCCGGCCGCCATCAGAATTTGTTTCCAGATCGCGACTTCATCATAGAGCGAGAATTCACGGCGCAGGCCCCAAGGTCCGAATTCGGCGTGGCTCATGCCAAAAACATGTACCTTTGCACCTGACGGTTTGCCAAAGCTTCCCCAGCCGGAATGCGTGCCGTCAAGCGACCAACGGATCGCGGCGCGCGGGCTGAGCATGTCGGCGTCCATGCCGATCTGGTGGTGTATTTGGAAGGTGGCATCGGGGAAGGATGACCGCAGCCCGACCCAAAACTCGGTGACCTTTTCGCGCCCGATCGCGGTCACCGCGCCTGCGTATTCGCCGATCACGGCGCGGTCATACTCGGCGTGGATCAGGTTGAAGTTGTGATCCATGATCGAGGCGAGGTAGCCCGCATATTTTTCGCCCCATTCGTTGTCATTGCCGCGCCCCTTGTAGCCGCCATCGACGTCGTTTGCAGGTGTGAAGACGGGTTTGGCGTTTTCCACGCCGCCTTCGGCTTCGATCAGGCTTCGGGTGAAGTCTTCGGGGTCATGGCCCAGTTGGCGGACAAGGCCGCCATAGTCGCGGATCAGCCATTCGTCGTAGATGGTGTTTTCGCGCGCCGCACAATCGGCGATGACGCGGATAATCCAGGGTTTGCCGGTGGCTTTGCCGAACTGGCCGTCGCGGGTGTGGGTGGCCTTGGTCAGAAGGCGGTGCGATGACAGAAGGCCGTGGTCGGGGTCATCGGAATAGATGACGTCCTCGCCCAGAAGTTCCCGGTCCGGAAACTCGTTGATTGTCGCCATGGTCGCGGCGATGACTTCCTTGTTGCCGCGTTGGATGCCCATTGGCGAGCGCACCGGGATATCGTCGGAATAGTAGTGTTTGAGAGTGCCGACGCCGCGGTCTTCCCAGATTTCCTTGGTGATGCCGATGATGTAATCGGGGAAGTCGCTGAAGCGGTTCGAAAAGCCTTTCATGTGGTCCATCCTTGGGGAATGCGCGCCGATCCTCTGAGGATCAATTTGCCTTCGATTTCGATTGTTTCTGCATGTGGTTCGGCGCTGTCGATCTGGTGCATGAGGATGTCGATCGTGGCTTCGACCATGCGGTTGACCGGCTGGCGGAATGTGGTGAGGTCATAGGCTTCCCAAGCCGCGAGCGGCACGTCATCATAGCCAACGACCGAGATATCCTGGCCGGGGATCAACCCAAGGCCGCGGAGCGCGTCGATCACCCCGAACGCCATGTGGTCGTTGCCGACGAAGATGGCGTCGGGGATTTGCGAGCCCGACGCGATCTGGCGGGCGCATTCCATGGCCACGGGGCGCGAATACATGCCGTCCACCATGGCAAACGGGGCCAATCCGGCCGCGTCCATGGCTTCGGTAAAGCCTGCCTGGCGGTCACGGCCGGTGGATGCGCCCTGCCAGCCCGCGATATGGGCAATACGATTGTGGCCGCCTTCGATCAGAAATTCGGTGGCCCGGCGCGCGCCGTTTCGATTGGCCGAGGTGACGTTCGACAGGCCTGCGCCTTTTTGTGCGCGGTTGAACAACACGACCGGGATTTCAGCGGCTTGCGCGCGCTCTGCCAGATCCGAGCTGAGCGACACGCTGGCCGCGATGATGCCGTCGACCTGATATCCCATCAGGTCTTCGACGACTTTGTCGACGCCTTCGGTCGAGTTCGGGGCGGTGAACACCAGAAGGTGATACCCTTTCGCCTGCAGCGCGTTCGACAGGCGTTCAAGCGCGACCGGGTAGAACTGGTTTTCCAGGTAGGCAACGACAAGGCCGATGATGCGGCTTTTGCCCGAGACCATGGCGCGGGCCAGCGAATTCGGGCGATAGCCGAGTTCCTTGGCGGCCTGCTTCACCTTCTTGACGGTTTTGGCCGAAGCCGAGGCTCCGGGCGTGAAGACGCGGGAAACGGCGGATTGCGAAACCCCGGCGCGGGCGGCGACTTCGGCTGAGGTGACCTTGTTCATGTCTGCCACCCGGTATTGCGCCGCCCTTGGCGTCGCGGGGGAAGGGGGGACGCTGTCCCCCCTCTTGGCCCGAGGGCCAATTCACCCCCTTGGGATATTTTCACCAAGAAGAACATCATACGGTCATTCCATCGTCGAGAAGGATGGTGCCGGTGCTTCTGGACTTGTTGAATTCGCCCATGCGGTGAAGGACGTCGACGCCGATCTGGTTGTAAAGGTCGAGGAGGTCGACGAGGACCCAGTTTTCACGGATCAGATCGCCTTCGACGCGCCAGAAATCGAGGCTGCGCAAGAGGACCTCCTGGCCAGCCGGTGCAATGCCCATCCAGCCGTCGCCGGTGATCGTGAGCCGCATGTTGGGCCAACCGGTTTCGGCAACATAGTCACCTTCGGCAATCCAGTGGCTCATGAGGTTGCCCAGGGCATCAAGCTTACGGTCAGGCATCGCCCTGAGGAATGGGATCTGGTGCCAGTGGCGGAACCCCGCCAGGCCGCGCGCGGTGCCGATGCCGGTGGGGCCATACCAATTAACGCGCGGGTGCCAGTATTTTTCCAGGTTCATGACCTTTGGGCCGCCTTCCGAAGGGTGGCGGCAGAGGTCGGTCAACATGTCGACGACGATGGTCATCGCCGCACTGCCATCGCCAGTGGTGGTGAGGCCGTCCTGAGTCATCGGAGCGGGGGTGTTGAGGAATTTGCCCAGTTGCGGCGCCATGGGCCAGGCACCCGCCTGCATCATCAGTTCGGGAATGTCCCAGATCATCTGGACTTCGGCCACGCGACCGTCCTTGATGCGGAAAAATTCATGATAACGCATGTGGGCCAGGTGCCCGGTTGGTGGGATACCAAGGAACGGGGCCGTGAAAGTGCCCATGTAGCTGCCCATGCAGCCAAGCCAGTCCTGACCTTCGGGTGTGGTGCCCGCGGTGACGATCATGTCGCGACGTTCCAGATCGGGCATGGCGTGGTGCAGCGGGCCGAGGCAGGTGGCGTAAAAGGCGTCAGGGCCTTCCATGTCGCCGAAGGGATGGCAGAGATGGAGCCGAGCGTCCTCGGTCATGACATCGGCAAGTGCGGCCTGAACGGTGGCGGGTTCGAAGGTGGCGGCGGCCGCGCGGTAGGCGGCAAGGGCGTATTTGATGTCGGCTGTGCTGGCCATTTATTCTGCAGCTTCCCCGTAAGCCACGTTCTTTCCGCCATAGCGGCGCACCCGGATGTTGCATTGTTCGGCGTGACCGACGAAGCCTTCCAGAAGGCAGAGCCGCGAGCCGTATGCGCCGATCATGGTTGCGGCCTCGTCGGTTGTAATGCGTTGATACGAATGCGTTTTCAGGAACTTTCCAACCCAGAGGCCGCCGGTGTAACGGCCCGCCTTCTTGGTGGGAAGCGTGTGATTGGTGCCGATCACCTTGTCGCCGTTTGCGACATTGGTTCGGGGGCCAAGGAACAACGCGCCATAGCTGTGCATGTTGTCGAGGAACCAGTCGTCCCGGGATGTCATGACCTGAACGTGTTCGTAGGCCATGTCGTTTGCGACGGTCAGCATTTCCTCGAAGGTGTCGCACAGGACGACATCACCATAGTCTTCCCAGCTTTTGCGCGCTGTCTCGGCTGTCGGCAGGATTTCGAGGATGCGGTCGATTTCGGTCAGCGTTTCGCGCGCCAGCTTTTCGGAATTGGTGATCAGACAGGCGGGCGAGTTGTAGCCGTGTTCGGCCTGCCCCAAAAGGTCGGTGGCGCAAAGCTCGGCATCGACGGTGCCGTCGGCGATCACCATGGTTTCGGTCGGGCCGGCGAAAAGGTCGATGCCGACGCGTCCGAACAACTGGCGCTTGGCTTCGGCGACAAAGGCGTTGCCGGGGCCGACCAGCAGATGAACCGCCTCGATGCTTTCGGTGCCGATGGCCATGGCGCCGACGGCCTGGATGCCGCCGAGGACATAGATTTCGTCGGCGCCGCCGAGGTGCATGGCGGCGATGACCGCGGGGTTGGGTTCGCCGTTGAAGGGCGGTGTGCAAGCGATGATGCGGGGCACTCCGGCGACCTTGGCGGTGGCGACCGACATATGGGCGCTTGCGACCATGGGGAACTTGCCGCCCGGCACATAGCAGCCGACGGACTGGACGGGGATGTTCTTGTGGCCAAGGATGACGCCGGGGAGGGTTTCGACCTCGATATCGGTCATGCTTGCGCGCTGCGCCTTTGCGAAGTTGACGACCTGTTCCTGGGCGAACCTGATATCTTCCATGTCGCGCGGTGCGACCTTGGCGACGATGGCGTCGATCTCGTCGGCGCTGAGGCGATAGCTGTCACGGTCATAGCTGTCGAACTTGTTGGCCAGTTCGCGCACGGCTGTGTCCCCCCGTGCTTCGATATCGGCCAGCGTCGCCGCGACGGCACCCGCGACCTTGGCATCGTCTTCGGCAATCTCGTCAGCGGGTCTGGAGCGTTTCAGGTGGGTGATGGGCATAACTTTTACTTTCGTGAATGACGGTCAGGCGGCGCTTTCGAGATCGCCGAAAACGTCGACGCCCAGTTGCAAAAGCACATGGGGGATGTCGACGAAGACCCAGTTTTCGATCAGGAGGTCACCTTCGCGGCGCCACCAGTCGCAAACCCGCATGTAAAGGCGGTTTTCGGTGACGGGTTGGCCGAGGAAGGGTTTCGCCTGCACGCAGTTCAGCGACGGCCAACCGCCCGAAGCGATGTAGTCGCCGTCGGCGAAGCGGGCGAAGTGCTTGGTTTCGCTGCCGGGGACGGAACCGCCGATCCATTCCGAGAAGGTCTGCTCGAAGGGAACCTGGAATCCGGCAAAATTCTCGATCCCGATGAAGCTGCCAAAGGCGGCGGGGCCGTACCAGAGCATATCGTCGTGCCAGTAGGGCCGCCAGGCTTGGTCTTCGGTCGCAAGCGAGCGGAGCATGGCGGTGACCATTTCGACAGAAGACGTGCTGCGGCCCGGATCGTTGGTGTGCCACTGGAGCCCGTTCTGGGTGATCGGCCCTGCGAGGTAGCCGGTGTAGCCGCGGTCTTTGCCGGGGCTTTCAGCGATCGGCCATTGGCCGGCGGCAATCATCAGTTCGGGCAGGTCGATGTAGATATAGCTTTCGACCGCCGCGCCGTTTTCCATCCGGTGAAATTCGCCGAACCGCAGGTGGGCGAGCGTGCCTGTCGGTTGGATCCCCAGAAACGGTGCCGCAAAATGGCCGGTGTAGTAGCCGGTGGAGGTGACCCAGGTCTGGCTGTCGCAGGTGCCGCCGAAGGCAATGTAGTCGGTGCGCGTCAGGTGTTGGAATGACGCGCGTAGTTGGGCGAGGAAAGTGTCGGCATAGGTCTCGGGCGTCATGTCGTTGAAGGGGTGGACGACGTTGATTTGGGCGGCATCAGCGAAGAAGCCCGACGGCAGGGTGCCGTGGCGTGCGGCTTCGACGTAGGCACGGAAGGTGGATTTGGCTGCATTGCTCATAGTGAATTGCGGGCAGAGGTGCGCCCACCCGCAGGGATGATCGGGCGCGGCCCGGCGTTGCCGCCGGGCGTACCTGATCGAACCGAGTGCGTCTTCATCCCTTGACCGCTCCGGCTGTCAAACCTGACACGATCTGGCGTTGGAAGAACATGACCAGGATGAACAAGGGCGCCACGGCCGAAACGACCGCCGCGACAGCGAACATCACGTTGCCTTCGGTTTGCGTCGTTCCAAGGAAGGCCGCGATGGCCGGGACCATGGTGCGGTTTGATTCCGACAACAGCAGCGTGGTGATCGCGTAGTCGTTGTAGGCCAACAGGAAGCTGAACAACCCGGTCGTGATGACGCCTGGCCACATGACGGGCACGATCACGTGGCGGAACGCCTGGAACTGGGTGCAGCCGTCGACCTTGGCGCTTTCGTCAAGCTCCTTTGGGATGTTCTGGAAAAAGCTGTGCAGCATCCAGAGCGTGAACGGCTGGTTGATCGCCACAAGAACGATGATGGTCGTCGGCAACTTGCCCCAGAGGTTCCATTCGAAGAAGGGCAGAAGGTACCCCGAGACCAGCGTGACCGGCGGCATGGCGCGAAAGATCAGGGCCGCCATCAGCAACCAGAACACATAGCGGAAACCCGAGCGTGAAAGGGCATAGCCGCCCAATGTACCGATCGTGAGCGAGGTGCAGACCACGAAGAAACAGACGATGGCGGTGTTGATGACGTTCTTCCAGAATTCCTCTTTGATCCAGGCACCTTCATATCCGGCACCGGTGAAGGAGGTGCCATAGGTGGCCTCGGTGCGCGGCCCGGTCAGGGCGTTGGTCCAATCGTTGATCGAGAAAAAATCAAGCTCGACCTTGAACGACCCCCAGAGGGTCCAGAAGAACGGGAAGGACGCCACGATGAACCAGATGGCGATGAACCCGAATGTCGTGATCTTCAGCCCCGTGGGCATTTGTTGTGCCTTGGACGCCATCAGGTTTTTCCTTTGAAGTCGCGCCAGGTGCGCACAAGAACAGGCGAGAGCAGGATTGCGACGCCGATGATCGTCAGCACGGATGTGGCCGAAGCCGCCGACAACTGTTGAGTTTCGCCCGAGAGGTCATTGAGGATGATCCAGGACAGCGATTGTGCGTGCGCCGAAGCGTTGAAGCCGACGATGGGTTCCAGGACGCGGAAATTGTCCATGAGCTGGATCAACGCGACGAACGTCATCAGCGGCATCAGATGCGGGATGATCACGAAACGCACCTGCTGCCAGCGGGTCGCTCCGTCGATCTGCGCGGCTTCCAGCTGGTCCTGCGGCAGGGTCTGGAGGCCTGCGTAGAAGACCACGAAAGCGAAGGGGGCCGAGTGCCAGACGCCGTAGACGATCAGCGAGATCCACATCAGGGGCGTCGAAGCCTTGAGAGACAATCCGGGATCGTTGGCGAGGTATTGGATGAGCGAACCCAGGACGCCGCGGCTGTCGATCATCCAGAACAGGATCAGCGATCCAAGCAGGGGGTTCACGATCATTGGAAGAAGCGAGAAGAAGATCAGCGGCCCCTTGAGATGACGGTGAAGCGTGTTCACCGCAAGCGCGATCGTAAGCCCGAGGGCGATCAGCAGAGGCGTGACGGTAAATGTGAAAGTCAGCGTAAAAGCCATGGCCCGATAGAAGGGCAGGTTGCCGAGCGAATCGAAGAACTGTCCCCAGTTTTCGGCGGTGGCCCAGGCTTCCTTGAATTCGCTTACGGCCAGGTGGCCCCGGTCAAGATAGACGTCTAGACCTACGAACCGGCCAAGCGGCGCGCTTTCGCGCAAGTCGCGGGTGGCGTCCTGGTCGATTGTCGTTTCGGTGGTGCAGCCCGAAAGCGGCGTGCAGTTCTCGACCTCGATCAGCACCGCCTCGTGCGGTGCAAAGACCGACTGCATGACAACCGACACGATCGGAGCCGCGATGAACAGAAGCATCGCGAGGCCAGTCGGAAGGAAGAACCAGAAGAAGGTGCGGTGTTTCATGGGACCCGAAGCTCGGTGGCGCAAGGCGGGCAAAGGCCCGCCCTACGATGTTGCGGTAGGGCGGGCGTCAGCCCGCCACTTGGTTCAGAGGAAGCCTTTTTCCTTGGCAGCAGCGATATAGGCCGCTTCGACATCCTTCAGCGCCTGCTCGGCCGATTCTTTGCCTTGCATGAAGTCGGCAAGTTCATTGCCAAGCGCCGTGTGCAAAAGCCCCATGTAGGGCAGCATCGGATAAGGCTTTGTGCCCGAGTTTGCCGCGGCAAAAACACCGGTGGCGGCTTCGGTCGGCTGGTATCCTTCGATCAGCCAGACCGCCTGTTCGGGCACTTCGGGCTTGCCTAGGATCTCTGGGCTGACGCCGTTTTTCATGGCGATGAACGTTGCTTCGGCTTCCGCGTCCGAAATATTCTTGGCCACGGTCCAGCCGTCCCACCACAGGGTCGACGCCGGAATGTCGCCGCCGCCCACGGTCAGGGGACCGGCGATGGCGGTGTTGTTGGCAACAACTTCAAGCGCACCGTCGCCGGTGTCCTTCAGGCGGCCAACGCGGCTGCCCCACATATGCATCAGTGCCACGTTCCCGGCCTTCCACTCCGCCGACGTCGCGTTGGAATCGTGGGTCAGGTAGTCGGGGTTCATATACTCGGACAGGGCCTTCATCATCTCAAGCGTCTTCACACCGGCTTCGGAGTTGACGCTTGGTTCGGCCGTGCCTGGCTTGAAGTGTTCGCCGCCATAGCCAAGGAACATGTTGTTGAATTCCTGGGCCAGGTTCCAACCGGCTGCATAGGGGCCGCCGACGGGATTTTCGAGAATGCCCTTTTCGCGGATAGTCTTGGCAGCCTCCAGCATCTCTTCATAGGTCGTCGGCACCGCGACGCCAGCCTCTTCCAGGAGGTCCTGGCGATAGGTCAGGTGCTGGGCGTTTGCCATGAAAGCCACTGCCATCACCTTGCCATTGACCGTGATCAGCTGGTTCTTTGCAAGGCCATCGCCGTGCTTTGCAACCAGGTCATCCAAGGGGCGGATCACGTCTTCGTTGATCAGCGCCACGATGGACGAGTTGGCGACGATCGCCGTGGTGTACTCGGCCGGGTTGCCTTGCATACCGGCCAGGTTGATCTTCTGGTGGTCTGCTGTGAGGTTTGATTTCACCTCGGCCCCGGTGCATTCCTGTGCGACCGCGCCAACGGTTTGGATTGCAGGAAATTCGTTGCCGACGATCGAGACACGGGCCCCGATTTCACAGGCTTGGATTGCGCCAGCCGACAGGATAGCCAGAGAACTGGCGGTTGCGAGACTTCTTAGAAACATACTTTTCTCCCTGTTTCTTGTGTCTGGGTGCGCCTTGCAATCACGCACCCGCAATATGGCCCGGAGTTTTGATCCGGACAGGTTGGGGTTAATCCCCGATACGCGCGCCGGTGTCCTTGTCGAACAAGTGGCAGTGCGAATTTGGTATCCGGATCGAGATGGTGTCGCCGATCTCGGCCCGGAAGGTTTTGTCGGTCTTGGCGCTGACAAGAGCACCGCCGATGCGCAGGCTGACCATGGTGGCATCGCCCAGAAGTTCCAGCGTGTAGATCCGCCCGGTGATCTGGCCGCCCTCGTTGGACACCTCGGCGTCTTCCGCGCGGAACCCCAGGGTCACTTTGCCGTTTGGAGCATCGAAACCATCGATTTCGGTTGCTTCGGTGCGGAACGTGCCGCCTTCGATTGTTCCGTCGATCAGGTTCATGGCCGGGTTGCCGATGAAACTGGCAACGAAGGTATTGGCAGGTTTGTCGTAAATGTCGGTCGGGCTGCCGACCTGCTGCACAATGCCCTTTTCCATGACGACAACGCGGTCGGCCAGTGTCATTGCCTCGATCTGGTCGTGGGTCACATAGATCGTGGTCACCGACAGTTCGTGGCTGAGGTTCTTGATCTGGGCGCGGGTTGAAACGCGCAACTTGGCGTCGAGGTTGGACAAGGGTTCGTCCATCAGAAACACGTTCGGTTCGCGCACGATGGCGCGGGCAAGGGCCACACGCTGGCGTTGACCGCCCGACAACTCGGCGGGCTTGCGGTGGAGGAACTCGTCCAGTTCGACCATCGCGCTGGCGCGCATCACCTTTTCCTTGTGCCCCGCCGCATCCGAACCGCGCACCCGTAACGGGAAGCGGATGTTCTCATAGACGTTCATGTTCGGATAAAGCGCATAGCTTTGGAACACCATGGCGACATCGCGGTCTTTCGGTTCCAGATCGTTCACGACCTTGCCGTCGATCTGAATTTCGCCTTCGGTCGGGTCTTCGAGCCCGGCGATCATCCGCATGGTCGTGGTCTTGCCGCACCCCGAGGGGCCGAGCAGTACCAGAAATTCCCGATCCGGGATCGTTAGGTTGAAATCATCAACACCAATGAACGATCCCCAGCGTTTCGACACGCCGTTCAGTTGAATTTCGGCCAAGGCATCCTCCCGGTTTCGTATTTTGCATACGTTTGCATTTATCGTAGACATGGGAGGTGATTCTGGGCAAGCTGTTTCTGCCAATGGGATCGGAAATAGTGGTAAGGGCAGGAAATCGTGAGAAACTTTCAATCCGAGAAAAAGCTGGTTCGGGCGCATCATCGTGCGCTGGATGCCGCTGGCCCGGAAGAACTGGCCGACGTGATCGCCGCATCGACCGTTTCGGATTACCGTTGGCGCGGATTTTATCCGTTTGACGAAAAATTCGGTGCCGAGGCTGTGGCCGATGGGTTCTGGCGCCCATTGAAAAGGGCTTTTTCCCGGATGCAGCGGCGTGAGGATGTGTTTTTCGCGGGCTTGAACGAAATCGACGGTTTTACCTGCACCTGGGTTGTGTCGATGGGCCATCTGATGGGATTGTTCGATGCGCCCTGGCTGGGGATCCAACCGACGCGCAAGATGGTGATGCTGCGCTATTGCACTTTTCACAGGGTCGAATTCGGCAAAATTGTCGAAACGGCGATGTACTTCGACATCCCGCACCTGATGCGCCAGGCCGGGCAGGGACCGTTCGGGCACCAGACCGCACAGTTCATGGTGCAACCGGGGCCGATGACTCACGACGGTTTGTTGTTTGAGCCCCAGCCCGAGGCCGAGGGGGTGAAGACGCTGCGCGCCATTGATGCGATGATCGCCGACCTGGGAAAGTGGGACCTGGGCTTACCGTTGGAAGAGGAACTGGCGCGCACCTGGCATGACGACATGATTTGGTGGGGGCCCGAGGGCATCGGTGCGTCCTACACAATCGAACGCTATGCCAAGCAGCATTCCGGTCCATTCCGGGCGGCGTTTTCCGACCGAAGCCGGGTTGGCCATGTCGCGCGTCTGGCCGAGGGCCATTATGGCGGGTTCTTCGGCTGGCCGAATTTCACCGCGATCCTGACAGGGGAACTGATGGGCCATCCGGCGACCAACAAGCGGGGCGAGTTTCGGGTGATCGACATCTATCGTCGCGAAGGCGACAAGCTTGCCGAGAACTGGATCTTCATCGACATGCTGCATTTCTGGAAAACCCAGGGCATTCACGTCTTGAAGGACGGCTGGCCATGCGAATAGACGCGCACCACCATCTTTGGGACCTGGACGCGGTGTCCTATCCCTGGCTGATGGCCAGGGGCGTGCCCCGGTTCTTTGGCGATCCGGCCCCCATTCAAAGGAATTACCTGATCGAGGAATTTCGCTTCGATGCCAAGGGCTTCGAAGCCTCGGTTCACATTCAGGTCGGGGCCGAGGACCCCTGCACC
>JABDJO010000004.1 GCA_013002465.1 Silicimonas sp.
GTGCTTGGCCGCGCCGAAGCCTTCGCAATGCGCAATCCCGTCTGGCCCTCGGTGCTGGACGGGCTGGGCAATGGATTGGGCTATTCGCTGGTCTTGATCATCGTCGGCAGCACGCGCGAATTGTTGGGCACCGGTGCGCTCCTCGGTTACACCTTGCTGCTCCCGGTTTCGCAAGGTGGATGGTTCGAACCCATGGGCCTGATGCAACTGGCGCCCGCCGGGTTCTTCATCATCGCGCTTTTGATCTGGGCCATCCGGTCGATCCGAACCGAACAGGTGGACGCATCCGAATTCACCTTAAGCCCGACGCAGGTGCGGCGATGAGTGATCTTCTGCTGGCAGCACTATTCCACGAAAATCTGGCGCTCACCTCGTTCCTTGGCATCTGCACGTTTCTTGCCGTGTCCGAACGCTTTGAAACAGCACTTGGCCTCGGGTTGGCGATCATCGTTGTGCAATCGGTGACGGTTCCGATCAACAACCTGATCTACAACGGTTTCCTGCTGGACGGAGCCTGGACTTGGTTGGGCCTTCCCGAGGTCGACCTAAGCTTCCTGAAGCTGATCGCCTTTATCGGAACCATCGCCGCCATGGTGCAGATCCTGGAAATGTTCCTCGACCGCTATGTGCCGCCTCTCTATCGCGCCCTGGGGATATTCCTTCCCCTGATCACCGTTAACTGCGCGGTCCTCGGCGGCAGCCTATTCATGGTCGAACGACAGTACAACTTTGGCGAAGCCCTGGTCTACGGGTTCGGCAGCGGGGCAGGTTGGGCCTTGGCCATCGTCGCTTTCGCCGCCATCCGCGAGCGGTTGAAATACAGCGATATTCCCGCCGGGTTGCAGGGGCTGGGAAGCGCCTTTCTCGTCACGGGTCTTATGTCGCTTGGGTTCACGGCATTCTCAAGGGTTGGGCTATGACCGATATCGTCTTTGGCATTGCCTTGCTGATCCTCCTGGTGCTGGCCCTGACCTGGCTGGTGGTTGGCGCGCGCGCGGTTCTGATGCCGGATCAGGCTGTGCGGTTGACGGTGAACGACCAGACACCGATTGACACACGAACCGGTCGCAAGCTGCTCTCGGCTCTGCACGACAACGGGGTGCTTATCCCCTCGGCCTGCGCGGGGGCTGGAACCTGTGGTCTTTGCCGTGTGCGAATCCGCGAAGGCGCCCCAGACATCCAGCCGATCGAGGCCGCCCGTTTCACCCGCGCCGAATTGCGAGACGGTCTGCATCTGGCCTGCCAGGTCGTCGTGCGTGGGAACATGGCGCTTGAGGTCGAAGAAGATTTCCTTGGCGCCGAAACCTTTCAGCTGACCGTCGCCTCGGCACGTCAGTTGACGCCGCTGATCCGCGAAATCGTATTGCGGATGCCGGAAGGTGCGCCAATGGATATTCGCGCAGGCTCGTTCCTTCAGATCACCGCGCCGCCTTTTAGGCTGAACTACGAAGACATCGACGTGCCCGCCGCTTTTGCGGATCAATGGCAATCGCTGCGTGCGCTGTCGCTGACAAGTGACGTTGAGGTCACCCGCGCCTATTCGGTGTCGAACCGGCCCCAGGATACTGCCGCGGGGCGCCTGGTCTTCAACATCCGCCTGGCCCTGCCACCACCTTCGGCGCGGAATGTGCCGCCGGGTATTGTCTCGTCCTGGCTGTTTTCGCTGAACGAGGGCGACCCGGTAACCGTCTCGGGGCCGTTCGGATCGTTTCGCGCGCAGGATACGGACCGCGAGATGGTCTTTATCGGCGGCGGGGTCGGCATGGCGCCGCTCCGGGCCATGATCTTCGAGCAGCTGGAAAAGCTGGGCACCAACCGAACCATGAGCTTCTGGTACGGCGCCCGCAGTGGTTCCGATCTGTTTTATACCGAAGAGTTTGACAATCTGGCGGCACGGCATTCGAATTTCAACTGGACGGTCGCCATGTCGGAACCGCAGCCGGAAGATAATTGGGACGGGGCCAGGGGGTTTGTACACACCGTCGCATTCGAGCGTTATCTGCGCGACCATCCCGCGCCCGAGGCTTGCGAATACTATCTTTGCGGTCCGCCTTTGATGATCCGCGCGGTTCTGTCGATGCTGGAAGAACTGGGCGTCGATGACGACAGCATTTTCAACGACGATTTCGGAGTCTGACCCATGACCGCACGCGTTTCACACCACGTAAAGATCTGAGGACAATCATGGCAACATTCATTCTGGCATTCATCTTCCTTGGAGTAGCCATCCTGGGCCTTGCCGTGGGCGTGATCGCGGGTCGCCAACCGATCAAGGGCAGTTGCGGCGGGCTGGCGTGTCACAAGGGGATCAATTGCGGCGTTTGCAAGCGGCGGCGCGGCGTGGAGGACAACCCATGAAACCTGTCTCCGTCGTCGCCGACTACATGGCGCGCGATCTGATTACCTTGTCGCCCGAGACCGAGATCAACCACGCGATGAGTCTCCTTCTGGACAACAAGATCTCAGGCGCGCCCGTCGTGGACACCCGCGGCGTTCTGGTGGGCGTTTTGTCCAAGAAAGACTGTCTAAGGGCAGCCATCGAGGCAAGTTACTATCGCGATTGGGGCGCGACGGTCGAAGCGCATATGTCCAGGGATGTGGAAACTCTGGATGCGGGCACCGACATTCTAAGCGCTGCGGCGGCGTTCCTGGCCAGTTCATATCGCCGCTTTCCGGTCATGGAGGATGGCAAGCTTGTCGGTCAGATCAGCCGTGCCGATGCCCTGCGCGCGATGAAGGACAACTGGGGATAGGCGCGCGCGTTCCCACATGGAACGGCGTCGGCCCGTCCCGATGGTCAAAGCCCTGGCCGACCCGCAAGAACGCAAACGGTCGGTTTCGTGCTGGGAACTGCCCGGATAACGAGGCGCCAATTGCCCTTCCAGAAAATGCGGTTGCAAGAAGCGGTTGGCGCGTCCGACCTTATGCCGCCCCTTGAGTTTTTGCCGTTGCAAGCAATTCGAACCCGGTGACGAATTCCTTGCGAAGTTCAGCTTCGGAAATCGGCGTCCCGTCGACATATCCCTGGATTGTTTCGACCCCGCATTCCGTCAGCCACCGCCGTTCGTCTTCGGTTTCCGCCCCCTCGGCCGTGACCGACATGCCGAGGGCGCCACTCAGATCGACAATCGCGCGCACAATCGCCCGGGTTTCTTCCGAGCGCGCGATCTCGACAACGAATGCGCGATCGATCTTGACCTTGTCGACGGGAAACCGCTGCAGATAGCTGAGCGACGAATACCCCATGCCGAAATCGTCAAGCGCGACGCTGACACCCATGCGCCGTAATGCCTCGATCTCTTGCGTGGCCACGATCCGGTTCGACAAGACCACCTGCTCGGTGATTTCAATTTCAAGCTGATCCGGCGTGCATCCTGTCTTGTCCAGGCTTTCCGCCACCAAACTCGTGATCGTGCCGTCGAACAGAATTGGCGAAGCGTTCACCGATATGCGGCCCGGAAAGCCGCTGTGCGCCAGATCGTGCGCCAAATTGCAGGATTCGACAAGGATTCTGCGTGTGACACTTTCGATCAGCCCCGATTCTTCGGCTATCGGGATGAATTCGCCAGGAGAGACGGACGTACCATCCTTTTGACGCCATCGCGCCAGCGCCTCGAACCCGCGAATTTCGCCAGTCACGGCATCGGTTTGCTTCTGATAGACCGGGTTTGGCCCCTGGCCAGCGTTCAAAGCGTCGCTCAGCGCTTCGCGGATCACTTGCCGCCGCGCAACATCGGTCTGGAGCGATTTTTCAAATGGGCAGATGCGGCCCCGACCGGTGTTCTTCGCCTGATAAAGCGCAAGATCGGCCAATTGAATAAGGTCCTTGGCGTTTTCGGTATCGTCGGGGGCGCAGGCAAACCCCAGGCTGAAAGACGTTTGCAACAACAGGTCGTCGACCTGAATAGGTACGGAAAACGCCTCGATCAGAGTGTCCCCCAGGAATTCGATCCGTGTCCGGCAGTCGCTGCCGTGAACCAGAAGTGCGAACTCATCGCCGCCAAGCCGCACAGGAAGGTCATCCGGTCCGACCAGTTTCCGCATGCGGTCACCGACATGGCGCAAGAGCGCGTCACCGGTTGCATGCCCCATCGTGTCGTTGATCGTCTTGAACCGGTCAAGGTCGCCGAACAACAGGGCAACCGGCTTCGAGCCAACGTCTTCCAATGCTGCTTCCAATGCGCGCCTGTTGGGCAGGCCGGTGAGAGCGTCGTGTTTGGCCAGATAATCGGCCCGGCGCTTTTGTCGGACCTGCTCGGTGATATCCGATGCAAGTACCACACGGCCGATCTGGCGACCGTCTTCATCCCAGATCGGGTCCATTCTGATGCGCAGATCGTATGTGCGCCCCGACCTTTCGACCTTGGTCGTGAAATCACTTCCGGTATTCGGCGAACCGTCGTCGGATCCGGATGAAAAAATAAGGGCAGGGTCAATACCAACGCCCTTGTCAAAAGCCCCGAAAAAACGCACCGCGCGATCATTCTGAAGAACAAGCGCGTCATTTTCGTCCAGCACAAGAACGCCATCTTCCGTGGATTCCAACGCCAATGCCAGGCGGTGCCTTTCCTGCAGCTTGTGCTGATCCTGCTCTGCGCGCAATTCTTGCATGGCCCTTTCGCTTTGTCGCAATTGATCCAGGGCCTGCGCAACCTTGCCGATCTCGTCGGCGCGGCCGACATCCCTGATATCATCGTCCAGGCAGCCGGTGCCGATCTTCTGAATCGACTCGACGAGCCGATCAATCGGGCTGAGTAGCTTTTCAAGCGCCCAGTAAATCGCCAATGATGTGAATAATAGCAGCGCGACAAACAATCCCGAACGCGCCAGCGCGGTATCCTTGATTTGCTTTGCCAGGGGTGCGCCCGAAAAAGCGATCCTCAGGGTTCCAAGGACCTCTGGATTCTGGATTTCGGTATAAATGACATCGCGTTCGACAACGACATCATAGGCCGTCTGAGCGCGCATCGGTTGCCTTGTGTAAGACGCAAGAACCTCGCCCGCAGCGTCCGTCAGTTCCGCGCTTTCGATTTCCTCGTATTCCGATAGGCTTTGCATCATATCCGTCAGGAACGGATCGTTGAAATCCCACATCGGGATTGAAACGATGCGGGCCAGGCTTTCGGTCTCGTGTGCCGAAAACCGGGCCAATTCATGCCGTTGTTTTCGGCCCTCGGACATCACGTCATAGATGAACAGGGGCACCACGGTTGCGATCAGGACCAGAACGCAGCCGGTTATCAGTTGCAGCCGAAAGGAAAGTCGCGAAAGCATCACCGGCTTTTCGACCGTTCAGGTGCTGGCAGGGTTCAGGCCATAGCGACGAAAGATTTCGTCATAACGGCCATTTTCCTTCAGGCGTGCCACACCTTCCGAAAGCTGGCGTGCGTATGTCTGAGAGCTTTCAAGCGCTGGCGAAAATGCAATGAAGACGTCATCGCTGTCGGTCGTGCCGACAACCTCGATGGCGTCAGAAAGCCCCAACTGCACGACGTTGTAATCCAGTACCGCACGCACTTCGGCGACAACATCAAGCCGTCCGGCAACCAACTTGCGCAGGTTCGTCGCCAGCGCATTGTTGCCCGAAGCGTACTGGATCAGGCTTCGGTCGTTCCGGTTCGCCTCGATATAGTCGTTCACAGGGCCGAAATACTCATAGCCGTTGATGGCACCGACGCGAAGGCCCTCAAAACTGGAAAGTTCGCTGATGTCGCGCGCTTCGCCCCGCCGGAACACGACAATATCCTCATAGGTGCCAATGGGGGGGCCGAACACGAAACTCGGGGCCTCTTCGGGGATGGCGCCGATAACGCCGTTCAATTCCCCGACCTCTGCCTGCTTCAAGCCGCGCGCCCAACTGACGGTCACATAGCGCACGGTATGACCATAAGGTTCCAGCGCCTCTCTCGCGATTTCGACCATGTAGCCTGGCCTGTCACTCCCGGGGTCACAATTGTAGGGACACCAGGGGTCCGCACCAAGGACGATCTCATCGCTGAATGCGGCAGAAGTACCGCAAATGCTGATAACCAGACTGAAAACAAAATGTCGCATAACCGGTCCCCTTTTCTTTGGACTCGGTAATGCAGGATCAAGCGTTAAGGTCGAACTATCGCCGCTTAAATCAGGCGGTGAAAGTATTCGCTAATTTCATAAAATCAGCCCAATCTTGCCGAGACAGTGCATCGAATTCATTTGGTAAACCGCACCGGGTGCGATGGTGGCAATTCGGGTTTCATCGCGCTATGTGGTCGCAAAGGTTTCGATCACAGGACGCCAACCCATTTCCGAACTCGCTTTGTCTGACGCCCGTGCTGAATGTTGGTTGGCAAAATATGTCTTCACGATCACGCAGTTAACCGCATAACTTGTTTCGAAACGTAAGAGTGAGCGGCGTGGACGAACCAAACGCAAACATACACCGAAAAGCGGCTTCCCTTCTTGACCGCGAGGCGCGAAAAAGCTTTCGCGCGGTGATCGTGATCTCGTGTGTGTCCGCTTTGCTGTCGGCAGCAATGATCTGGTCGGTCATGCCGTTTCTTATCGTTCTCTCTGACCCGAATGCACTTCAGGACTCGCGCGTATTATCCCGTATTCATTCAATTTTTGGCGAGCCGTCGCAAAGTGTATTCCTGATCTATCTCGGGCTGTTCACAATAGCGCTTGTCCTCTTGGCCGGCGCCGCCTCGCTTCTCAACACGCTGTCGCTTGCCCGCTTCACATCGTCGATCAATCACAATCTCTGTCGGCGACTTCTGCGTCTCTATTTGTTCAAGCCGTACGATTTTCATATCGACCGCAACTCTGGCGAGCTTTCGTCGGTTTTGCTTTCCGAAGTGCAAACCGCCGTGCAGGAGTATTTTCGGCCCGTCGCCGAGCTTGTGTCGTCGTTGCTCACGGCCAGCGCGGTATTTTGCGTTCTGGCGCTTGTCGAATTCAAGATCACCATTGCTGCGGCGGTTCTGATCGGCGGAACGTACGGCGTGATCTACTCGATCATCCGCAAGTACGTTGTTCAGATCGGCGCACAGCGGGTGACAGCAAATGCCGAACGTTTCCGCACCGCCAACGAAGGCCTGCAGGGAATAAAGGAAATCGTGGTATTTGGCCGGGAATACTTTTTCCTTTCCAAATTTGATCGTGCCTCGGCCGCCGTCCATTCAGCGACACTGGTACTGCGGGTCCTGGCCGAGCTGCCTCGCAACATCATTCAAACCCTTATTTTTTCGGCAACAATCGCCTTTTGCATATTCTATGTCTCCAGCGTTTCACCGGATGCCAATCAGGGCGCTTCCGGCCTGATCCCCATGATCGGGATATTCGGCGGGGCCGCACAACGGCTGGTTCCAGAGCTGCAGAAACTCTACGGCGGGTTTACGAC
>JABDJO010000014.1 GCA_013002465.1 Silicimonas sp.
TGCCGGGCGACAACCTGAAGTTCGAGGTCGAGCTGATCTATCCGATCGCCATGGAAGACGGTTTGCGTTTCGCGATCCGCGAAGGCGGCCGCACGGTCGGCTCGGGCGTCGTATCGAAGATCATCGACTAAGCGGAACGGGGTGCGTGCAAGCACGCACCCTACCGTAGGCTGCGTGATCTCGCGCACCTGACGAAAAACAAGTTCGACGTGGAGGCGATAAAGCCTCCACCTCTCAACATAAAGGAACACGACAATGGCAGTTGCCAGTCAGAACATCCGGATCCGCCTGAAGGCGTTTGATTACCGTGTGCTCGATGCTTCGACACAGGAAATCGTCAACACCGCCAAGCGCACCGGTGCCACCGTGCGCGGCCCGATTCCGATGCCGAACAAGATCGAGAAGTTCACGGTTCTTCGTGGCCCGCACGTCGACAAGAAGTCGCGCGCCCAGTTCGAGATCCGCACCCACAAACGTCTTCTCGACATCGTGGACCCGACACCCCAAACCGTGGACGCGCTGATGAAGCTCGACCTGGCGGCCGGTGTCGACGTTCAGATCTCGGTTTAAGGAGGGCACCCAGATGTTGCGCTCCGGCGTTATTGCAAAAAAGGTCGGGATGACCCGGCTGTTCATGGACGATGGCAAGCAGATTCCTGTGACCGTCCTTCAACTCGATGGCCTTCAGGTTGTCGCCAAACGCACGCCCGAGACCGACGGCTATGCCGCCGTTCAACTGGGCGCGGGCACGGCGAAAGCCAAGCGGACAAGCCAGGCGATGCGCGGTCACTTTGCCGCCGCCAAGGTCGAACCCAAGCGGAAGATCGCGGAATTCCGGGTGGACCCGGAAAACCTGATCGACGTGGGCGAGGAGATCACCGCCAACCATTACTTCGAAGGTCAGTTCGTTGACGTCAGCGGCACCTCGATCGGTAAGGGGTTTGCCGGTGCCATGAAGCGTCACAACTTCAGCGGCCTTCGGGCATCTCATGGTGTGTCGATTTCGCACCGTAGCCATGGTTCGACCGGTCAGTGTCAGGATCCGGGCCGCGTGTTCAAGGGCAAGAAGATGGCCGGTCACATGGGTGCGGCGCGTATCACCACGCAGAACCTGCAGGTTGTGCGCACCGATGCCGACCGTGGCCTGATCATGGTCAAGGGTGCCGTCCCCGGTTCCAAGGGTGGCTGGGTCACGATCAAGGATGCGGTGAAAAAGCCGATCCCTGAAAACGTGATCTATCCCGCTGCTCTGAAATCGGCCGCCGCCGAAGCCGAGCGTATGGCCGAGGAAGCCGCCGCCGCCGCAGCCGCCGAGGAAGAAGCCGCAGCAGCCGCTGCCGCCGAAGCCGAGCAGGCCGCGATGGAAGCAGCAGAAGCCGAAGAAGCGAAGCCTGACGCAACTGCCGAGGCCGAAGCGGCCGAAGCCGAGAAGAAGAAGGATGGCGAGGAATGAAACTCGACGTGATCAAACTGGACGGCGGGAAGGCCGGCTCGGTCGATCTGGGTGACGAGATCTTCGGTCTTGAACCCCGCGCCGACATCCTTCACCGCATGGTCCGCTGGCAGCGCAACAAGCGCCAGGCCGGAACGCACAAGGTCAAAACCCGGTCCGAAACCAGCTATTCGACCAAGAAGATCTATCGCCAGAAGGGCACCGGCGGCGCACGCCACGGATCCCGGAACGCACCGATCTTCCGCAAGGGCGGTATCTATAAGGGTCCGACGCCACGCAGCCATGCCCACGATTTGACTAAGAAGTTCCGCAAGCTGGGACTGCGCCACGCCCTTTCGTCGAAGGCGGCAACCGGCAACCTGGTCATCATTGACGAGGCCACGGCGAAGGACGCCAAGACGGCGGCCCTGGCTAAGCAGGTCAAGGAGCTGGGCTGGAAACGCGCGTTGATCATCGACGGGGCCGAAGTGGACGCGGGCTTTGCCGCTGCCGCTCAGAACCTTGGCGGTATCGACGTGTTGCCGTCGATGGGCGCAAACGTCTATGACATCCTGAAAAGTGACACCCTGGTGATCACCAAGGCAGGGGTCGAAGCACTGGAGGCTCGGTTGAAATGAGCACGAAGGCAGAACAATACGACGTGATCAGAAAGCCGATCATCACCGAGAAATCCACCATGGCGTCCGAGCATGGCGCGGTGGTCTTCGAGGTGGCGATTGACAGCACCAAGCCCCAGATCAAAGAGGCCGTCGAGGGCCTGTTCGGGGTGAAGGTCAAGGCGGTCAACACCACGATCACCAAGGGCAAAGTCAAACGGTTCCGCGGCCAGTTGGGCAAGCGGAAGGACGTGAAAAAGGCCTATGTGACCTTGGAAGAGGGTAACACGATCGACGTGACGACCGGTCTTTAAGACCGTCGCTTTCCAGAGAATTGAAGGGCCCTGCCGGTTGGTGGGGCCTTTTCTTTCAGGGTCTTCGCAGAAAAAGCAGCGGCGCCGCCGAGCGCCCGTTTGTCCTGTCGTGCGAGGGCTTACGCTCCGAGAGAGGCCTCGATTGACACTGCCGGTCGGGGAGGGGTGAACCTCCGGACGGATGGGTTACGTGCTGATGTTCGAACGGGTTGAAGATGCCGGGCCGGGGTTGAGGTTTGGTGAAGGGCGCGCGCGGTGGCCTTGCGTCAAAGCCGACGCTCGGCGGTGCGCGCGCGATAATCGGCCAGGGCGTCGGCGAATTGCGACAGATCCCATCGTCGTTCCTGGCGCGCGCCATGGCGGTCGGTGAAATCGAACGCGAAATGTCCGCCTTTCGCCATCGCCGCAATCAAAGCCCTGGCCCGATCTTCCGTGAACGTGCAGTTCAACCCGACAAGGCAGGTCAGCTTGACGTCATCCCAGGTGGTCTGGCCGCCTTGTTCAATCCGGATGCCGTTCGGGGCGAAAACAGTGCCGGGTTCCAGCCCGATCTGGACCTGGGGTTCGGGGGTGACAAACAGGAAAACCGCCCCGAACTTCGGGCGCGGCGAGAAGACATCGACATATCGCAGATAACAGCGCGACTCGCGCATCTCGCCAGTCATCCGGTGATCGCAGAGGCTGTCCCAAAGGCCGAAATGCTTGGTGTGATCGACGATCCAATCCCCAGGGGTGTCGTTGCCTTGCCTATCCTGGGCAGCAGCGGGGAGGGCGAGGGCAAGGAGAGCGAGAAGGGTGCGCATGGGATGTGGCCTAGCATGGGGGCGGGGCGGTGTGGGGTCACAGTTGTGTCAGGCCGCGCGATGCGGGACGCGGGCGGTTGATCAATGTCAACCCGTAAGGGCGGGTGTTCTGGTCTGGTCAATGTCGATGCCCGGGAAGGGCGGAATGACTAGGGGAAAGGACATCCCATGAGACCATCGCTTTTACTGCTTGCCCTGCTTTCGGCCCTTGGCCTTGCGGCCTGTGTCGAAGAAGGGACCTATCCGATCAGCGGCGAAGAATGCGCGCCCGACGACCCGGTGCATGATTTCGGCGCAACCGACTGCGCGCCGGTGACGGGGCCGGGTGTCGGGGGGCTTTGAGGTTGGATTTGGCGGGGTGCATTGCCCCGGCATGGATTGGGAAAGGGGTTGGTGGGTGAAATCACCCACCCTACTTGTTGGGTGCCGGTGACGGGGCCGGGTGTCGGGGGGCTTTGAGGTTTGGGCGGGGTGCATTGCCCCGGTACGGATTGGGTTTGGGACTGGTGCGTGAGATCACGCACCCTACTGATGCCAATAATGTATTCAGTCAAAGCTCTTACCAATCTCAAGGGCTTCGGGCCAACAAGTTTTATGCGGTCACTGCGCTACTTCCAACAACAGACGCTGGTTTTGTGCCTACTCTTTAGCCGGAATTGCATTGAGAGGTTGGGCAAGATCCAAGGTTTGCCCAACCGAACCACTTCCGGAAGATTTCATAGTCAAGGAAGACCTGGCGTCGGCGAGAGTGGTCCGGGTCAATTCGAAGGGAGAACGTTCCTTCGACGAATTGACTTCAACGTATCCAAATGGATGCGAAATCCTCGATCGGATCTGGAATTGCACCCCTTGCCACACCCCCACCCCCCTGCTACACACCGCCATCGCCGCCCCGGATTCGTCCGGGGTGGTGCTCTTTTTGGGGCTAACCGCCTCGAAAAAACGAACATAGCAGGGCTCAACGCCCGCAAAGCAAACGGAAGACAGAAAGCATGGCACTCAAGTCGTATAAGCCGACGACGCCGGGCCAGCGCGGGCTGGTGCTGATCGACCGTTCGGAGCTTTGGAAAGGCCGTCCGATCAAGGCCCTCACCGAGGGACTTTCGAAAAAGGCGGGCCGGAACAATACCGGACGGATCACGATGCGTCGTCGTGGTGGTGGCGCAAAGCGTCTCTACCGGATCGTGGATTTCAAGCGCACCAAGCGCGAGGAAGCCGTCGTCGCGCGGATCGAGTACGATCCCAACCGGACCGCGTTCATTGCCCTCATCCAGTACACGGATGGCGAGCAGGCCTATATCCTGGCCCCACAGCGTCTTGCCATCGGCGACAAGGTCGTCGCGGGCACCAAGGTTGACGTCAAACCCGGCAACGCAATGCCCTTCACCGGCATGCCCATCGGTACCATTGTCCACAACATCGAGATGAAGCCCGGCAAGGGTGGTCAGATCGCGCGTGCCGCCGGCACTTACGCCCAGTTCGTGGGACGCGATGGTGGCTACGCTCAGATCCGGTTGTCGTCGGGTGAGCTGCGCCTGGTGCGTCAGGAATGCATGGCGACGGTTGGAGCGGTGTCGAACCCCGACAACTCGAACCAGAACCTCGGCAAAGCGGGCCGCAACCGTCACAAGGGCATCCGCCCCTCGGTACGTGGTGTCGTGATGAACCCCGTTGATCACCCCCATGGTGGTGGTGAGGGCCGGACCTCGGGTGGTCGTCACCCGGTTTCGCCCTGGGGCAAGCCGACAAAGGGTGCGCGCACCCGCAACAAGAACAAGGCGTCGTCGAAGCTGATCCTACGCTCGCGTCACGCCAAGAAGAAGAGGCGCTAGTCATGAGCCGCTCTGTTTGGAAAGGCCCCTTCGTCGACTCTTACGTGTTGAAGAAGGCCGAAGCCTCCCGCGAGTCGGGTCGCAACGAAGTGATCAAGATCTGGTCACGCCGTTCGACCATCCTGCCGCAATTCGTTGGACTGACCTTTGGTGTCTATAACGGGAAAAAGCACATTCCGGTGAATGTGTCCGAAGACATGATCGGCCAGAAGTTCGGTGAGTATTCGCCGACGCGGACCTATTACGGTCACGCCGCCGACAAAAAAGCCAAAAGGAAATAAGCCATGAGCAAGGAAAAGAATCCTCGCCGCGTGGCGGAGAACGAAGCCATGGCGAAGACGCGCATGTTGCGTACCAGCCCGCAGAAACTGAACCTCGTCGCGCAGATGATCCGTGGCAAGAAGGTGGAAAAGGCGTTGTCCGACCTCACCTTTTCCAAGCGCCGCATCGCGGTGGATGTGAAGAAGTGCCTTCAGTCCGCCATCGCGAACGCCGAGAACAACCATAACCTGGACGTCGACGAATTGATCGTCGCCGAAGCCTATGTCGGCAAGAACCTTGTCATGAAGCGCGGTCGCCCGCGTGCCCGTGGCCGGTTCGGCGCCCTCAGGAAGCCGTTTTCGGAACTGACGATCAAGGTCCGCCAAGTCGAGGAGCAAGCGTAATGGGTCACAAGGTAAACCCGATCGGCATGCGTCTTCAGGTCAACCGCACCTGGGACAGCCGTTGGTACGCAGATACCAAGGAATACGGTGATCTGTTGCTTGAGGACATCGCGATCCGCGATTTCATCAAGGAAGAGTGCAAGCAGGCCGGTGTGTCGAAGGTGATCATCGAGCGCCCGCACAAGAAGTGCCGCGTCACCGTTCACACCGCCCGTCCGGGCGTCATCATCGGCAAGAAAGGCGCTGACATCGAAGGTCTGCGCAAAAAGCTGGCCGCGATGACGGATTCGGAACTGCACCTGAACATCGTCGAGGTCAGGAAGCCCGAACTGGATGCTGCGTTGGTGGCCGAAAGCATCGCACAGCAGCTTGAGCGCCGTGTGTCCTTCCGCCGTGCCATGAAGCGCGGTGTGCAGAACGCCATGCGCATGGGATCGCTGGGCATCCGGGTGAATGTCGCGGGCCGCCTTGGCGGTGCCGAGATTGCCCGGACCGAATGGTATCGCGAGGGCCGCGTGCCCCTGCATACATTGCGGGCCGACATCGACTATGCGCTGGCCGAAGCCAAGACGCCTTACGGCATCATCGGCATCAAGGTCTGGATCTTCAAAGGCGAAATCATGGAGCATGACCCTGCCGCGCGCGATCGCCGCCAGCAGGAGCTTCAGGATGGGCCAGCCCCCCGCGGTGCGGGCGGCGGTCGCCGGAACTGAAAGGTGAATTGAGATGCTGCAACCAAAGCGCACAAAATTCCGCAAGATGCACAAAGGCCGGATCAGGGGCGAAGCGAAGGGCGGGTCTGACCTGACCTTCGGCACCTATGGTCTGAAAGCCGTCGAGCCCGAGCGCGTCACCGCGCGTCAGATCGAGGCTGCCCGTCGTGCCATGACGCGCCACATGAAACGTCAGGGCCGGGTCTGGATCCGGATTTTCCCCGACACCCCTGTGACCTCGAAGCCAGTCGAAGTTCGGATGGGTAAGGGCAAGGGCTCGGTCGATTTCTGGGCGGCCAAGGTGAAACCGGGGCGGATCATGTTCGAGATCGACGGTGTAACCGATGCGGTCGCCCGCGAGGCCCTGCGCCTGGCGGCGATGAAGTTGCCGGTGAAGACACGGACAGTGGTTCGGGAAGACTGGTAACGGCGGCTTCGCTGCCGCGCGGTTTGAGCCCAGTTTTCGAAGAAAACTTGCGGGTCGGCACCCGGTTGAGAATTTTGAGGGGCGGGGCGAAAGCGCCGCCCTTTTTCTTGTCAGAGAGTGTCCGAAAAATCGTTCTGACCAACCGCTCGAAGAAAACTTGGCTTGATAGAGCGGGGTGATCACCACCCCCGCGGACAAGACTGACAAATCGGGCGCTTACGTTTCTGGTTTCTGTGTTCCGTCGCAACAAGTAACCCACCCCGGCGACCAGCCCCGGCAGCGCCCGATCCTTCCCCGGGAGGGCGCTTTTCGACGTTTCCAAGACCACAGCCGGAAGATGTGGATGGCCCCATAAAGCACTTGTGTTCATCCGTCGTGAACGCCCACCCAGGATCGGGCGCCACCCTTCGCACCAAGCCCAACCGCCCCCGTCACTCTGCGCGACAACGTGATTTCCGCCGTGAGCGGCGACGTGGCATACTCCCCTCATGACACAGTCATCCAGACGCCCGGTCCTTTCGCTGGTGCTGGCCATTGTTTGCGCAAGTGCCGGTGTTGCGGTGGCTGAAGACACGCGGCCGCACATTCTGACTTTGCCCGACAAGAACGAGGCGACTTTGCCCGGGGACACAACCGGCAGCAGCTTGGGTGTCACCATCCGGCGCGGGTCCGGCTTTCCCGAACCGCCGGAACCCATCGAAGAGGCGGAGGAAACCATCGCTCCGCCCCCGGTCTATGAGGCGCCCCGACCCAGACGGCGCGAGTACTATCGTGTGTACTGGGCGCCCCGGGGCTGCGCCTTTGGCTGGCACCACCGGTCATGGCGTAGGTGCCCCCACCCACATTCCCCGGCAAGGGCCAGGGCACCCGAGCAACGCGGGATTGCCATTCGGCCGATTATTCCGCCGGGACCGTCCGCAGATGAGGTGCGCCCTTTCGGGTGGCGGTGAACTTGGCGTCGAAGCCGCCCATCTCGGTCACGGCTTCGCGAAGCTGCTGAAGCTGCGAGGCAACGGTGCTTTCCTCGATGTCCACGTCCTCCATCATGCGCTTCAGATCGCGCATGTCGGCGTGGGCTTCCTGAATCCGCTCTTGTAGGGCTTCGGCATCGACACGGCGCTGTTTCAGAGACTCGCGCGCACGTGCCACCTTGGCGTCGGAATAAACCTCGGCCAGTTCACGGGTCTGCTCGCTCATCTGCGCGGCGATGGTCAGAAGTTCGGCGTCGATCTCGGCCATGTCGGGGTGGGTTTTCAGGAACTGGTAGCGTTCGCGGATGGCGTCGAATTCGCGCCGCATCCCGAACATCTCGGCCCGGTCCGCAAAATGGGCGGCGCGATAGGCCTTGGTGATGTCGTCCATGTCGATTTCAAAGCGGCGGTGCGCGCCTTCCAGCCGAAGCACCCGGCGGGCCGAGGGCAAGAAGACCGCCAGTAAGGCAAATAGCGCCGTCACGCCGATCTGAAGCGCCATGCCCGCCCAAGGGACCACCGCGCCGCCATAGCCAAGCGCGACCTCGGGCCAGGGCAAAACACCGGCGAAGGCAAGGCCTGTGGCGCCAATACCGGCCAGGGCACCGGCCCCGAACAGGATCATCGCCGCGATCTGACCGGCATGGGTCAGTCTTAAAATGTTGTTGAAAATCATAGCTATACTCACGAATAACACTGGGGAACTGCCGCAATTCTAACTTAATTTGGGCACATCGCGGTCATTTCCCGAGGAAACAGATTGTTAACGGGTCAATCTGTGGTTTGGCGGACAACTGTTCACGTGATGGACCCGGTCAGCCAGCCGGGGTATCAGCAGCCATGACCCGGACCCAATCGCTTTTCGTCACCCGCCTCTTTCGCACCCGCCTTGCCGGCATCGACCCCGCCGAGTTGGAGCGCGCCTGCCTGTCCATTGCCGAAGATGACGAGGCGGGGCAATCCTGGTGCGACGCCAACGATTTTCCCGGCTACACCAGCTATGCCAGCCTGAGCGATCTGCCCTGGCGGTTTCCCATTTTCGAGGCCGTCAAGGCCGAACTTGACCGCCACGTTGCGGGTTTTGCGGATGATCTGCACTTCGATCTGGGCGGCAAGGACCTGGTTCTTGAAGACATCTGGATCAACATTTTGCCCGAAGGCGGCATGCACGCGTCGCACATCCATCCCCATTCGGTGATTTCGGGCACAACCTATGTTGCCATGCCCGAAGGCGCCCCGGCCCTGAAACTGGAAGACCCGCGGCACGCGATGATGATGGCCGCCCCGCCGCGCAAGGCCGATGCGCCCGAAGACCTGCAATCCTTCGTCTATGTGAAACCCGAGGTCGGCGAGGTCTTGATGTGGGAAAGCTGGCTTCGCCACGAGGTTCCGATGAACATGACCGAGGGCGACCGGATCAGCGTCAGCTTCAACTACAAATGGGGCGATTAACCCGACGTTCGGTATCGCGGCGTATTACAATCCCATGCTGCGCCGACTTTTCCAATTGGTGGTTCTTCTGGGGTTTGCCGCCCTGTCCCTGCGCCATGCCGACTTGGGTGCGTTGGATGCGATCCTGCACACCCATTGGCGTGCCTTTCTGTTTGCCCTGGCCACCGCCTTGGGTGTCTGGCTTTTCTGGGTGACGCAGGATCATCGCCCGGTTGTCGTGATCTTTACCGTCGCGGCCCTTTCCCTGATCGCGGTTATTGAAGGCCCGAATGTCGCCAGCCTTCTTGCGGCGATCGACGGCTTGGCTCAGGGCATACTGGGTGACATCGGGTTGGGCTGACCGGCTGTTTCGGTTCCGCGTCTGCAGCCTTACGTGACGTGTCGGTCGCCCCGGCACCAGAGCGCATAGGAATAACTGCCGAACCCAAGGCCAATGGCTTTGATCAGGGCCAGCCACCAAAGATAGGTGACATAGGCCCCGCCTGCGGCAAGGTTAGTCGGGATCAGGATAAAAAACATCCAGACCTGCACCCATCCGGGTATCCGGCGCCCACCCAGGGTCAGGCGCGCCCGGTCTGTTCTTCAGCAACATAGGGGTTGCTTTGCCTGCGAATCCCCCCTAAACGACGGCCTTCACCTATTGATCTCCACCGGGATGTGGGGTGACGCCAAAGGCGGCCCTCCGGTGATGTTGAAAGGAAGACTGGCATGGATGCCAAGGAACTGCGGGAGAAAACTCCCGAACAGCTTCGCGATGAGCTGGAAAACCTGAAGAAGGAGGCTTTCAACCTCCGCTTTCAGCAGGCCACGAACCAGCTGGAAAATACTGCGCGTATGCGTCAGGTCCGCCGGGACGCTGCACGTGTGAAGACCATTCTTAACGAAAAGGCCGCTGGTGCGGCTGCGGAGGCGTAAGATATGCCCAAGCGTATTCTCAACGGTGTCGTCACTTCGGACGCGAATGCCCAGACTGTCACGGTTTCGGTCGAGCGTCGTTTCAAGCACCCGCTTCTGCACAAGACCGTGCGTAAATCCAAGAAGTACCGCGCGCACGATGAAAAAGATGCTTTCAAGGTCGGCGATCTAGTCCGCATTCAGGAATGCGCGCCGAAATCGAAAACGAAACGCTGGGAGGTGATCGCGGAATAACGCGGTCGCCTTTCGGTTTTATCGAAACCCTGGGGACCAGGTGAAAAGCGCCCCCCACAGGTCGGGAGAAACCAAATGATCCAGATGCAGACCAATCTGGATGTTGCTGACAACAGCGGCGCTCGCCGTGTTCAGTGCATCAAGGTTCTGGGTGGTTCCAAGCGTAAATACGCATCCGTAGGCGACGTTATTGTCGTTTCGGTCAAGGAAGCCATCCCGCGCGGCCGCGTGAAGAAGGGCGACGTCCGCAGGGCTGTCGTCGTTCGCACGGCCAAGGAAGTCCGTCGCGAGGATGGCACCGCAATCCGCTTCGACCGGAACGCCGCCGTCATGCTGTCCAACACCAACGAGCCGATCGGTACACGGATTTTCGGGCCGGTGGTTCGCGAGCTTCGCGCGAAAAACTTCATGAAGATCATTTCGCTTGCGCCGGAGGTGCTGTGACATGGCTGCGAAACTGAAGAAAGGCGACAAAGTCGTCGTCCTTGCCGGCAAAGACAAGGGCAGAGAAGGCGAGATAACCAGCGTTGATCCGAAGGCCGGTAAGGCAGTGGTCGACGGGGTCAATATTGCCATTCGCCACCAGCGTCAGACCCAGACCGACCAGGGCGGTCGCCAGCCAAAAGCGATGCCGGTCGATCTGTCGAACCTGGCGCTTTTGGATAGCAACGGCAAACCGACCCGCGTCGGCTTTCGCATGGAAGGCGACAAAAAGGTTCGTTTTGCCAAATCCACGGGGGACGTGATCGATGCTTGATGATGCGAATTATGCCCCGCGCCTGAAGGCGCACTTCGCCGATACCGTTCGAGCCGCGCTGAAAGAAGAGTTTGGCTACACGAACGATATGCAGATCCCGCGTCTGTCGAAGATTGTCCTGAACATCGGCGCTGGCACTGAAGCGGTGAAGGACTCGAAGAAAGCCAAATCGGCCCAGGAAGACCTGACCGCGATTGCCGGTCAAAAGGCGGTCATCACCCACGCCAAGAAGTCGATCGCAAGCTTCCGCGTTCGCGAAGACATGCCACTTGGTTCGAAGGTGACGCTTCGCGGCGACCGGATGTACGATTTTCTGGATCGTCTGGTGACAGTCGCGCTGCCGCGTGTCCGCGATTTTCGCGGTGTGAAGGGGTCGTCATTTGACGGTCGCGGCAATTTCGCGATGGGCCTGAAAGAGCACATCGTCTTCCCGGAGATCGACTTCGACAAAGTCGATGAAACCTGGGGTATGGACATAATTATCTGCACAACCGCGCCGACGGATGCAGAAGCCAAAGCGCTGTTGAAGCATTTCAACATGCCGTTCAACAGCTGAGGAGATCGATCCAATGGCGAAAAAAGCAATGATCGAACGCGAACTGAAGCGCCAGAAGCTGGTGGAAAAATACGCCGCCAAGCGTGTCGCGCTGAAGGAAATCGCAAATGATGAAAAGAAGCCGATGGAAGAGCGCTTCAAGGCACGGCTGAAACTGGCCAAGCTGCCGCGTAACAGCTCGGCCACCCGTCTTCACAACCGTTGCCAGCTGACGGGGCGTCCGCACGCTTACTACCGCAAGCTGAAGCTAAGCCGGATCGCGCTTAGGGATCTTGGCTCGCAGGGCCAGATCCCCGGCCTGGTCAAGTCTAGCTGGTAAGGAGGAAAAACATGAACGATCCTCTTGGTGATATGCTGACCCGCATCCGCAA
>JABDJO010000035.1 GCA_013002465.1 Silicimonas sp.
GCGCTGCGCAAGCGCCTTGCGCGCAAGCATTCTGCGCCACGTCAACGCGTCAAGCTCGGCCACCCTGAATGTCCGCGATGGCGCGCTTTCGGTGTCCGAAAACAACGTGACGCACGACCTGCCTCTATCGGAACTCGCGCCCGACACCGACGGCTATGTGTTCCGCGCCGAAGAAACCTATGACCCGCCGACCAAGGCGCTGGACGAAAACGGGCAGGGCGATCCTTACGCCCAGTACGGTTATGCCGCACAGCTTGCCGTGGTCGAGGTCGACACGGCGCTTGGCACGGTGAAGCCGCTTCGGTTCGTCGCGGCCCACGACGTCGGGCAGGCCATCAACCCCATGCTGGTCGAAGGCCAGGTGCAGGGCGGCATCGCCCAGGGCCTTGGCATGGCGCTGATGGAAGAATTCATCCCCCACAAGACCGAGAACCTGCACGATTACCTGATCCCGACCATCGGCGATGTGCCCCCCATCGAAACATTGATCATCGAAGAACCTGACGCGCACGGACCCTTTGGCGCCAAGGGGTTGGGCGAACACGTGCTGATCCCCACCGCCCCCGCCATCCTGAACGCCATCAAGCATGCGACTGGCGTCAGAATGTGCTCGGTCCCCGTCACGCCGTCGAAACTTCACGCGGCCATCAAGGACTTGCAGGATGACTAGACCGCCGCGCGAAAAGCCCGAGAAAATCCGCTGCGACGCCTGCCCGGTGCTTTGTTATATCGCCGAGGGTCGTTCGGGTGCCTGCGACCGCTACGCCAATCACGGCGGCGAGCTGGTGCGTCTCGACCCCCTGACGATCATCGAGAATTCCATCGAACATGGCACCAAGACCGTGCCGTTCATGAAGGGCACCGATGGCAACGAATGGGACGGCGACATCGTGCAGGCCAACCGCCCCTTTATCACCGCCGTCGGGGCGGGCACGACCTATCCCGATTACAAACCCGCGCCCTTCATCGTCAGTCAGACAATCGAAGACGCCGACATGGTGACCGTCGTGACCGAGGGCATCTTCAGCTATTGCGGCGTCAAGGTGAAGATCGACACTGACCGCTTCCTGGGCCACGAACGCGCCATCGTGCGCGTCGATGGCGAACCGATTGGCCATGTGATGACCAGCGAATACGGTTCCAAGATGCTGTCCCTGGGCGGGGTCGAACACCTGACGGGCGGATCGAAAAAAGAAGGCCGGGTGACCTGCGATGCCCTTCTGAAACTCTGCAACTGCGATCCCGTCGAGATGGAAATTGACGATGGCGCTATCGTTGTGGTGCAGGCGGGCGAGGCCCCGATTGTCAACGGGGAACAGGAACGGCTGATGCGCGTCGGCTGCGGCTCGGCGGCCATCGGGATGTTCGCATCGCAATGGAAAGACCACACCGACGAAGTGATCGTGGTCGACGACCACATCACCGGCGTCCTGTCCGAACACCAGGCCGGCAAGATGCTGGACGTCCCCCCAACCGGCATCAAGATCAACGGCCGCCGCTCGACACCCGGGCGCTATTTCCAAGTCGCCGAACCCGGCACCGGCTGGGGCGGCACCGACATCGAAGACCCGCTGACGATCCTGAAACCCGCTGACGCCAAGGTCGCCTGGCCGGGTCTCAGGCTTTTGATGGTTTCGACCACGGGCGAGCAATACGCCTATTTCGAACTGGACGACGATCTGCAGCCGCAACCCAAAGATCTGCCCGATCCGCTGAAGGTGTCGGTCGATCGGATTGCCGAAAACTGCGAACCCTCGGTCTGTTCGGTCCTGTTCATGGGCGGGGCAGGTGGTTCGCTGCGCGCCGGGGTGACCGAAAACCCGGTAAAGCTGACCCACTCGGTCAAACAATCGCTGGCCCATGTCTCCTGCGGCGGGGCGAATGCCTATGTCTGGCCCGGCGGTGGTATCACCGTGATGGCCGATGTTCTTGATATGCCGACGAATTCCTTTGGCTATGTGCCGACACCGGCGCTTGTTGCTCCGATTGAATTCACCATGCGACTGTCCGACTATGTGGCGCTTGGCGGCCACGCCGACGCCGTTCGACCCATCGAAGACGTCATCACGCCCGAGGTCCGGCGCGTCGGTCAGATCGACCCTGACGCCGACCCGACCTCGCACCGGAACTATCGCTGGAAGGCCGGGAAATGACCGGACCCGTCGCAGCCTTGATCGGCGGAAACCGCCTGCATCTTCAGCACGGGCCGATTGACCTGATCATCGGCGTGGACGGCACCGACGCTGCCCGCGCCAATGCCTTCGCCGCTGCCGAGATCCGGTTTCAGACCATCCTCCACGGTCTCGCCTCCGATCTGCCCCGGCATCGCGAACGGCTTGGCACCGAGACACCCTTGCCCGACGATCCCGTGGCCCGCCGCATGCATACTGCCGCCCGTCCTTTCGCGGCGCGCCACTTTCTGACACCCATGATTGCCGTCGCGGGGGCCGTCGCGGACGAGGTTCTGGCAGCCATGGTCTCTGCCGCACCGATGATGCGCGCCTATGTGAACAACGGCGGCGACATCGCGGTCTATCTGACCAAGGGGCACAGTTTTTCCGTCGCCATGGCCACGCCCAAGGGCCGGGACATAGGCCGTATTTGCTTCGACAGCGACCACCGGATCGGTGGCATTGCCTCTTCGGGCGCGGGCGGGCGCAGTCATTCCCTTGGCATCGCCGAGAATGTGACCGTGCTGGCAGAAACAGCCGCCCAGGCCGACACTGTCGCCACGCTCATCGGAAACGCCGTCAACCTGCCCGACCATCCGGGCATCTGCCGCACCCCCGCCTCTGACCTGAGCCCCGACAGCGACCTTGGCGACCGGTTGGTCACCACCCATGTGCCACCCCTTGGACGCAATGACATCTGGCGCGCCCTCGAACCCGGCGAAGCGCTGGCAAACCGGATGTTGGAAACCGGTCAGATCAAGGCAGCGGCATTGTTCTTGCAGAACCGATCTGTTCAAATCGGCGGCGCGTTCGACCTGCCCAAACCGGAGCCCCTTCATGCCTGATCTGATCGTCCGAAAACGATTTCTCTCGGTCGAGGAAATCTTCCACGAAGGCGGGCCGGTCGCCGACACGCCGCTTCTTCGGGGCGCCGTTGTCTCGGTCATCGCAAACCCGTTCGCTGGCCGGTACGAGCCTGAAATCCAAGGGTTTATGGACGATCTTCGACCCATGGGCCTGGACATGGCCGCGCGTTTGGCAAAGGCCCTTGGTGGGGCCGGCAGGATCGAAGGCTATGGCAAGGGCTCGCTCGTTGGCGAGGCCGGAGAGCTTGAACACGGTGCGCTTTGGCACGCCCCCGGCGGCTATGCGATGCGCGAAGTGATCGGCGGCACCAAGGCCATCGTGCCCTCGTCGAAAAAAGTCGGCGGCATGGGCACGCGGCTGGATGTTCCGGTGACCCATGTGAATGCGTCCTATGTGCGCAGCCACTTCGATTCGATCGAGATCGGGTTGAACGACGCCCCGCGCGCAGATGAATTGATGTTCGCGCTGGTGATGACAACCGGTCCGCGCGTTCACTCCCGCTCGGGTGGATTGGAAGCGGCGGACATCAAGGGCGAAGACGGGCTGCGCTAGGGCGCCAAGGAGACACAAATGAAGATACGCAAAATCGTCGTCTCGGTCGAAGAGACCCACATCGAAATCGGCAAGACCATAGCGCCGCCAACCCGCAAGGCGGTGGCCGCAGCCGTGATCGAAAACCCCTTCGCCGGTCAATATGTCGAGGATCTGAGCGAACTCATGGATATCGGAGCCAAACTTGGCGGGCTTTTGGGCGAAAAAGCCATCGCCGCCTTGGGCATTACGCCCAAGCGGGCCGAAAGCTATGGCAAGGCCGCCATGGTGGGCGAGAACGGCGAGTTGGAACACGCCGCCGCCATCCTGCACCCGAAACTGGGCGCGCCCCTTCGCAAAGCCGTCGAAAAAGGCGCAGCCCTCGTGCCCTCGTCCAAGAAACGGGGCGGCATGGGGCAGGACCTTGACGTGCCTTTGGGCCACAAGGACGCCGCCTATGTCCGGTCGCATTTCGATGGAGTGGAAATCCGCATCAACGACGCCCCTCGCGCCAACGAAATCCTTGTCGCCGTCGCCGTGACCGACTCGGGCCGCCCCTTGCCGCGCGTCGGAGGATTGACTGCCGATGAAGCCGAAGGCAAAGACGGGCTGCGCTAGTCCCATTATGAAAGGCCGACCCCATGGGTGAACTCTCTGCTGCCTCGCGTCCGGAACTCGGAACTTTCAACTGGGAAGATCCCTTCCGCTTCGACGACCAACTGTCGGAAGAAGAACGCATGCTGCGTGATGCCGCCCGGTCCTATGCTCTGGACAAACTTCAACCCCGTGTGATCGACGCCTACCGCGACGAAATCACCGACCCCGATATCTTTCGCGAAATGGGCGAGATGGGCCTTTTGGGTGTGACCGTCCCCGAAGAATACGGCGGCATCGGCGCCTCTTATGTGTCCTATGGCCTTATTGCGCGTGAGGTCGAACGTGTGGACAGCGGCTATCGCTCGATGATGTCGGTGCAGTCGTCGCTGGTGATGTATCCGATCTATTCCTATGGCTCGGAGGAGCAACGTCAGAAATACCTGCCGAAACTGGCCACCGGCGAATGGATCGGCTGCTTCGGCCTGACCGAACCCGACGCCGGATCCGATCCTGGTGGCATGAAGACCCGGGCCGAAAAGACTGACGCCGGCTATCGGCTGACCGGGTCCAAGATGTGGATCTCGAATTCTCCGATTGCCGATGTCTTCGTCGTCTGGGCCAAGTCCGAAGCTCACGGTGGCAAGATCAGGGGGTTCGTGCTGGAAAACGGCGCCCCCGGTCTTTCAGCCCCAAAAATCGGCGGCAAGCTTTCCTTGCGCGCTTCGATCACCGGCGAGATCGTCATGGACGGCGTCGAGGTCGGCGAAGACGCCCTGCTGCCCAATGTCGAGGGTCTGAAAGGCCCGTTCGGTTGCCTCAACCGTGCGCGCTACGGGATCAGTTGGGGTGTCATGGGGGCGGCCGAGTTTTGCTGGCATGCCGCGCGCCAGTATGGGCTGGACCGGCACCAGTTCAAACGGCCCCTGGCGGCAACCCAGTTGTATCAAAAGAAACTCGCCGACATGCAGACCGAGATCGCCCTTGGCCTGCAAGCCTCGCTAAGGGTCGGTCGCCTGATGGACGACGCGCAAGCCGCGCCCGAGATGATCAGCTTGGTCAAACGCAACAACTGCGGCAAGGCCCTGGACATTGCGCGCATGGCCCGCGACATGCACGGCGGCAACGGCATAAGCGAGGAATTTCAGGTCATGCGCCACATGTGCAACCTTGAAACGGTGAACACCTATGAAGGGGCACACGATGTGCATGCCCTGATCCTGGGGCGTGCCCAGACCGGGCTGCAGGCGTTTTTCTGACCGGAATCCTTGGCCGCGCATGGAATGAACCGTGTCGCTTTTGGGTCGGATGGCAGGGGTGAGGCCGCCTAGGCTGGCCCATATGGAGAACCGCCCATGACATCCCGTGCCACCCGTTCCGGTGGCCGTTCGGCTCGCCGCGCACTGCGCACAGCGCCCAACTTCGACATGTTGCCGGGGCTGGTAAACCAACTGCCACGCTGCGAGGTGATGGACGACGAACAGGTCCACCGCATCGACGCCGCTTCGATGGACATTCTGGAAAACGTGGGCGTCCTTTTCCGCGACCCGACAGCCTTGCAAGACTGGAAACGCGCCGGGGCCAAGGTCGAGGGCGAGATGGTCTATCCCGATCGCGGCCATGTGCGCGAATTGATCGCCACCATCCCGGCCGAATTCACCTATCACGCCCGCGATCCCAAAAAGAACGTCCATCTTGGTGGCCGCAGCAGCATCTTCGTTCCGATGACCGGCGCCCCCTACCTTCGCGATCTCGACGACAAGCGCCGGAACCCCACGCTCGACGATCTGGCGATGTTCCACAAACTCAGCCAAATGCTGCCCGCGATCCACTCCTCGGCCCATCACATCGTTGAACCCATGGATCACCCGATCAGCCACCGCCACCTTCGGATCACCTATTCGTCGATGAAGCACTCCGACAAGATGTTCATGGGCATGACCACCAGCCCGAAGAACGCCGAAGACGTGCTGGACATGTGCGCAATCCTTTTCGGTGCCGACTTTCTGGAAACCCACGCCGTTGTCACCGGCAATTGCAACGGCAACTCGCCCTTGGTGTGGGACGAAACCATGCTGGGGGCCATGCGAGCCTTTTCGCGCCGGAACCAGCCTGTGCTTTGCTCGCCCTTCGTTCTGGGGGGTGCCAATACGCCTGCCAGCGTCCCCGCCACGGTTGCGCAACTGAACGCCGAAGCACTGTCGGCGCTTGCCTATACCCAGATCATCCGCAAAGGCGCGCCTGCGATCTACGGCCATTACCTGTCGACCGTCTCGATGAAATCCGGTGCCCCCATGGCGGGCACGCCCGAGATCGCGCTGATGAACTTTATGATCGGCCAGATGGCGCGGTTCTATGACGTGCCCTGGCGCACCTCGAACACCTTGGGGGGCGCGAAAACCTTCGACGCTCAGGCCGGGTACGAAAGTGCGTCGACCCTGTCGGCAGTGATGCATGCGGGCGCGAATTACATCTGGCATTCGGCGGGATGGAACGAGGCCGGAATGCATTGCTCTACCGCCAAGTTCATCGTCGACGCCGAACAATGCGCCATGGCTTATCGCATGGCCGAGGGGCCGAAGTGGCACGATTTTGACGAAGCCCTAAGCGCTGTCGGTGACATTGGCCCCGGCGGCCATTTCCTTGGCCATCCCCATACCCAGGACAATTTCCAGGAGGCCTATTTCATGCCCGAATTGTTCGACAACAACTCGATCGAGCAATGGGCCGCCGAAGGGTCGGTCGAGATCACCGAACGCGCTTTGGGGCGCGCGCGAAAGCTCTTGTCGGACTACGAAGAGCCAAAGCTGGACGAAGCCGTCAACGCCGCGCTCCTGGATTACATTGCACGGCGCGAACGCGAGATCCCGGCGGCCGAAGAATTGAACCAGACGCATTAGGGTGTGGTCTGCTGTGCGGGACAAAAACGCTGTTCTCGACTGGCGATGCGGCCCCGTGTCGCCAAACCAGGCTTGGATTAGGCCATTAGGGGCATCATCGGAACCGAGCTTTCGCCGCACAACAGGAACGTTGCCGAGCAACCAGTCAACCTTCACTCAAAACCCTTGCCACAGCTCTTTTCAGATCGTTGATCTGAACGGGTTTCATCAATTTGGTGAATGAATGGCAGTCTCCATTTCCGTTTTCGGCAGCGCTTTTGGCGTAACCAGTCATCAGAATTATCTTCGTTTTCGGCGATTTTTCAGCTGCAATTTTCGCCAAATCCGACCCCTGCAGATCGCCGGGCATCACCAAGTCTGTCAACAGCAGCTGAATATCCGAAACGGTCTCCAGCAGTTCCAGTGCGCTTTTGCCGTTCTCTGCGTCATATACCTCGAAGCCCAGGCTGGTCAGTTGTAGCGCGACAACCTTGCGCACTTCCGGGTCATCATCAACAACCAGTGCGCGTCCTACCTCAGCAATCTCTCGTGAAGGTTCCTGTGTGGGTCTTGTCAGGGCCTTCGCCAGCCTTCCTTTAGAGGGGAAGTACATCTTGACGGTCGTGCCTTCCCCGACTTCACTGTATACCTGCACCACGCCGCCGGATTGCTTGAGAAAACCGTAAACCAGGGCAAGCCCCAGACCGGTTCCCTTGCCGACCTCTTTTGTGGTGAAGAATGGTTCAAACAAATGCTCCAGATCGCTTTCGGGAATCCCCTGTCCAGTGTCACTGACAGCGACCAGGACATAACGCCCGGGATCAATCTCGCCGCCGTATTCATCGCTATAGGCATCATCAAGCCGGACATTCGCGCTTTCGATCGTCAGGGTGCCGCCGTCCGGCATCGCGTCCCGCGCATTGATGACCAGATTCAGTAGGGCATTCTCAAATTGGGTGACGTCGACCTCGATCGCCCACAAACCACCCGCCAGAACGGTTTCGACCTCGATCGTGGCGGGAATTGTTCGGTGAAAGACCTCGCCCAAGTCGCGGATGACCGAGTTGCCGTCAATGATGACCGGGTTTAACTTGGTTTTCCTGCCGAAAGTCAGAAGTTTCTCGGTCAGGTTCTTGCCGCGCAATGTGGCGCCAATGGCCGCCTCGCTCATTGCGGTAACATCTTCTTTTTCCCGAAGCTCAGCCATCAACTCAAGATTTCCCAGGATCACTGCCAGAATATTGTTGAAGTCATGTGCGATGCCCGCGGTCAGCCGACCAACCGATTCAAGCGTCTGGGACCTGATAAGGAATTCTTCGGTCGACTTTTGCGCAGTGATGTCGAGCGATGCACAGATTTGCTTCACCAGCTTTCCGGCATCGTCAAGATAAGGGCGCACGATCGCGCGGATCCATCTGGTGCCGTTGGGGTTCAGGATACGGTATTCCATCTCGACGATTTTGCCGTCCTCGAGCTTCCGGCACCATGCGTCGACCTTGGCCCTGTCATCAGGGTGTACCATTTCAAACGATCCGCCTGCTGTTGACGCCTTGGCCAGGAACTCTTCCCGCGTCACACCGTAGGTCTTCAAATGCTGATCAGAGACTTCGATCGGCTCATCATTTTCCATGTCCCAGATGTAATACCCAAGATTGATGAGCTTGCTTGCCAGAAGAAGCGGTTCTTCCTGCTCTTCTCGCTGCTGCTCCATATCTTTCTTGTGATAATAGCTCAAACTGTCGCGCTGTCATCCGACCAAAAATCCCACGACCACATAAAGCAGCATGCCCATCGAAGCTTGAAACAAAGTGCCGGTCATTGGACGAGGACCAAATCCCTCAAGATACCCATGAAAAACAAGGCCGGCAGCGACAAGCCCGGCCAGGACACCCATCAAACGCCCGCCAAAGTACCCAGCCACGCCAACCGCTACGAGCAGGTTCAGAAACGGCACAGGGAGCCATGGTGTTTCCAGGTGGTTTGCCTCGATCAATGAAACAACGATCAACGTGGGGAGAATGCTCAATGTCGCCTTGATCGCTCCGCTCCACCTTTCAAGGATTGTCATGATCTTCAATTCCTGTGTTTGAAGCGGTCACGCGTGACCCTCCCACGCCAGAGCTACTGCAGAATAGAGCTATAATGTCAATTTTTCAGCACATTCTGGGATCAACTAAACGGCCGCTGCCGGCTCAGCCGCTCGCCATAGGTGCGCTCAATCCCGACATCCCTCATCACGCCAACCGTGCACGCCATTCCTTCCACCGAATGGCGATGTTGCCGCCAATGTCCCGAAAAGGTTGGGGCGGAAGTTTTCTGGGCTCGGGTTCCGCCAAAAACCGCCGGGTGATCGCGCTTTCCTCACCGCACGCCAGTTCCGCCGCGCCGATGCCTGTCAATGTGCCCCGCGCCGTGCCAAGCCCGTTTTGCACGCAAGCCGAATAGACGCCCCAATCGACCTCGCCCATCACCGCAACGCCGTTCAGGCTTAGGCACAGGTGTCCCGCCCAGACGTGCTCCATCGGCAGACCGGCAAGGGCTGGAAACCGTGCGTCGAACCTTTGCTGCATCGACCGGCGCGCGCGCATCAGGTCAAGCGCGCGCGACCGCATCCCCGAACGCATTGCGGCGGCGGCCCGGACGATCACCCGATTGCCACCCTGACCGGGGTCGATCCGCCGTACCGTCGCCCCCATGGGATCGGCAGGCGTGATGCCCCACCGGGCCTGTCCTCCAAGCTTTCGGAGTTGATCCCCGGTCAATTCGGGGCTCATCGCTCCGAACAGGAACAATTGCATCAACCGCCCGCGTGCGACGCCAAAGCTTTCCAGATGCCCGTTGACGCCAAGAATGACCTTGCCCGTGCTGACCCGCCCCTTGGGGGTGATGACGCTCCAACCCTCGCTGTCGCGTGTAAACGCGGTCACCGGACTGTCTTCGAAGATATCGACCCCGGCCCGGCACAGCCCTGCCGCCATGCCCCGGATGAACCCCGCGGGCTGCAACATCACCGTGCCCGGCGTAAAGATACCTCCTTGGTAATAGGTGCTGCCGGTCACCTCGCGCATGGTTTGAGCGCCCAGCATCTCGAACGGCTCACCGATCTCGCTCAGATGCGCCCGTTCATGGTCGACGATCTTTTGCGTGCGGTCGTCGACCACACCGTTGATCTTGCCCGCCCTGTCGAAATAGTGCGGATCAATCCCGTAATCCTCAACCGCCGCGCCCGCGAAATCCTGCGCCTGACGATTAAGCGCGATCAGTTCTTTTTCGCCCCGCGCCGCCGTGTGTTCCCCGCCCGGCAAATTGTGCGGCAGGTCGATCATGAACCCCGAATTGCGCCCCGCCGCACTCTCGGCCACACGACCGGCTTCCAGCACCACGATGCGCGCACCGGGTGCCAGTTCCGTCAAACGCCGCGCCGCCGCCAGCCCCGCAAACCCGGCGCCGACGACAACGAAATCGGCTGTCGTGTCCTGTTCCAGCACCTGCGGTTCGGGCGCTTCGCCCAGAATGGCGACCCACCCTGACGCACCGCGCTGTACCGGAGCGCGAACTGCGGTGTAAGTCGTCACTCCACCGCCTCGTCCTCGTCGTCGGAAAGGTCGATCCAGATGGTCTTTAGCTGGGTATACTGGTCGTGGGCGTGAATGCCGTTGTCCCGCCCGCCGAACCCCGATTGCTTGAAGCCGCCGAAGGGTGTCGAGATATCGCCCTCGCCAAAGCAATTCACCGACACCGTGCCGGCCCGGATCGCCCGCGCCCCCCGGATCGCGCGTTTCGCATTGCCGGCAAAGATCGACGCGGCAAGGCCATAGTCCGTGTCATTGGCCATGGCGATCGCTTCGTCAAAGCCCGACACTTCGATCACGCCCATGACTGGGCCGAAGATTTCCTCGCGCGCCAGTTTGTGGTCGTTGCCCGATAGTTCGACCACCGTTGCTTCGACAAAACCGTCCTTGGCCGTGCCGCCAAAGGCAACCGAAGGGGCGTCGCTCAGATAACCGCAGACCTTCTCGAAATGCGCGATGCTTACCAAGGCACCGATCCGGGTTTCCGGATCCAGCGGGTCGCCCACGGGCCAGTGCTTGATGTGGGTTCCAATGCGTTCCAGGAGTTCATCCTTCACGTCCTTGTGGACGATCAGCCTGGACGCGGCCGAACAGTTCTCGCCCATGTTCCAGAAGGCCCCGTTGACCACATGTTGCGCCACCCGGTCCAGGTTCTCGGCGTCGTCCATCACGATGGCCGGGTTCTTGCCGCCCATTTCAAGCACAATCTCTTTGGCGTTCGATTCTGCCGAATAGGACAGGAACCGCTTGCCGGTTTCGGTCGATCCGGTGAACGACACCATGTCGACATCCATGTGCCGTCCAAGGGGTTCGCCCACATCCGGCCCGCCCCCCGGCACCACGTTCAACACGCCCCGGGGCACGCCTGCCTCGCTGGCCAGTTCGGCCACGCGCAAGGCAGTGAGCGAGGTTTCTTCGGCCGGCTTCACCACCACCGAACACCCCGCCGCCAGGGCTGGACCGATCTTCCAGGCCAGCATCAGCAAGGGAAAATTCCACGGCAGCACCAATCCGACAACGCCGATGGGTTCGCGCACGACCATGGCGATGTGATCGTCCGAGGCCGGGGCCACCTGATCGTAAAGCTTGTCGATGGCTTCGGCGTGCCATTTGATGCAATGGATGGTTTCGGGCAGGTCGACGGTTTCGCAATCATAGATCGTCTTGCCCGAATCCAGGCTTTCCATCACCGCCAGTTCCCGGGCGTTCCGGGTCAGAAGCTTGGCAAAGCGGATCAGGACATCCTTGCGCTCGGAAGGATGCATAGCCGACCATCGGCCATCGTCGAACGCCTCGCGCGCCTTGGCGACGGCAAAGTCCACATCCTCGGACCCGCAGGCGGCGATCTCGGCAAGATAGGCGCCGGTGGCGGGGTTCACCGCGGCAAAAGTCTTGCCCGAAGCCGCCGGGCGATAAGCGCCGTCGATATAGGCGTTGGTGGCAAAGTCCAGACCGGCGGCGATGGATTTGTATTCCTCGGTCGTCAAAAGCGTCATGTCTCAACCCTCTGCTTCGATGGCGGCAATGGTCGTCTTCAGGACCCGCACCACCTGTTCCAGCGCGCGCTTGTCGTCCTTGTTCAGGCCCTTCAAAGGCGGGCGCATGGCCCCGGCTTCGATCCCGTTCATGGTCACACCGTGCTTGATCGTCTGGATGAACTTGCCGCCCTGTTCCAGCACGCGCATCAGGGGCATCATCGCGCTCATAATCCGGCGGCCCTTGTCGAAATCGCCCTCCACGGCGCAAGCTTGGTAAAGCGCCCCATGCTCGCGCGGCAGAAAGTTCGACCCGCCGCAAACCCAGAACCGGGACCCCCAGGCAAAGAACTCCAGTGCCTGATCGTCCATGCCGCAGCCAAGCTGAATGTGGGGATAGTCGCGCGCCAGAAGATGCACGCGGTTGATGTCGCCCGAGCTTTCCTTGATGCCGCAGAAATTCCGGCTGCGCCCGACGCGATCCAGAAACTCCTCGCCCATCATGGTGCCGGTTCGGTGCGGATAGTTGTACAGCATCACCGGCAGATCGGCGGCCTTGTCGATGGCCAGCGCGTTCAGGGCGTTTTCCCGGTCAGTCGGCACTGCGTAAGGCGGGCTGGCCAGAAGGATCGCATCCGCCTTCATCTCGCGCGCCGCGCGGGCCAAAGCGATAGAGTCGCTGGTCAGCATGGCGCCGGTGCCAACGACGAAAGGCACCTTGCCCAGCGCCTGGTCCTTAGTGAACCGCGCAATCTCGATGCGTTCTTCAACCGTCTGGGCATAATTCTCGCCCGTCGACCCCCCCGTGATCAGGCCGTGCACGCCATTGTCCAACAGAAACCCGATCTGATCGCCAAGCGCGTCCCAATGAACCGAATGGTCATCGCGATAGGGCGTGATGACGGGGGTATAGATACCTTCGAATTGGAAGATCGGTGTCATGGGCGGTGTCCAGGTTTTCTAAAAGGGTGGTGCAGAAACCCGCGCAAGACAATCGGTTTTGCGCCCCTGTGCGGTTTGGAAGCGACCAGATCGGCATTCCCCGACGGTCCGCCAACCGCGCCCCTACTTCTGAAACATCGGCGGTCGCGCATCTACCCAGGCGCCTTCGGCCTTGCCGGATTGAGCCACCGCATGGATCGCCGCGATCGAGCGCAACCCGTCTTCGGCGCGCGGGTAAAGATCGGCGGCTTTGTCCATGGCGCGGCCTTCTTTCCGGGACCGGATCGCTTCGGCCAGATCGGTATATATATTGGCGAACGCCAGCGGCATCCCCTCGGCGTGGCCAACGGTTACCCGGCTGGCGCGATCCGCTTCCGGTGACAGGTTTCCGGCCCCCCGCTCGATCACCTCAAGACGCCCGTTCAAGGGCATCCAGTAAAGCTGGTTCGGCTGCTCCTGCGCCCATCTCAGACCACCCTTTTCGCCGAAGACCTGAATCTCCAACCCGTGCTGGCGGCCAATCGCCACGGACGAAGTCCAAAGCCGCCCGACCGCCCCGCCATCCATGCGGAAATTGACCATCGCGTCGTCTTCCAGCACGCGGCTTTCAAGGCAGGACACCGTGTCGGCGGACAGGCGAGCGACCTCCTGACCGACCACGAATGACGCCATGTGCATCGCGTGAATACCACAGTCCGCGAACTGGGCCGAAACCCCGGCTTGTGCAGGATCGTACCGCCAGCGGACGCGGGGGTTGTCGGCGTCGGCTTCGTCGGCGTGGTGGCCATGGGCAAAGTTCGCCACCACCAACCGGACCCGGCCAAGATCGCCGCGTGCCACCATCGCGCGCATGTGGCGGACCAGGGCATAGCCGGAATAGCCATAGTTCACCGCACAGATACGCCCCTTGTCTTGGCTGATCCGTACGATCTCTTCGGCCTCTTCCACGGTGATGGTCATCGGCTTTTCGCACAGGACATCAAACCCGGCTTCCAGGAAGGCCTTCGAAATCTCGAAATGAGTCGCATTGGGCGTCGCAACGGTCACCAGATCGACCCGGTCCGCGCGGCCCTTTTCGCCGTCCAGCATCTCTTGCCAGTCGCCATAGGACCGATCCGCCGCCAGCCCCAGCTTTTGACCATAGGCACGGCCCGCATCGGCGCGATGATCAAGGGCACCCGCCGCGAATGTGAATTCGCCATCAATCGCCGCACCCAGACGATGCGCGGGCCCAATCTGGCTCCCTTCACCGCCGCCAATCATGCCCCAGTTAAGTTTGGTCATGGCCAAGCCCTCCGTTGACGCTGCCCAGGCCAGACGACCTTGGAGAATCAAGATCACCAGCCGCAAGGCGCATCACGTGCATCCCTTATTCTGCAACCGGTTGCAAGAATGTGCTGGGGGGTTTCACGCCGCAATGTTTCCCAAAACGAAAAAGACCGCCCAAAGGCGGCCCCATTCGTCAGCATAGCAAGGGTTATCCCTGGCGTGCTTTGAAGCGGCGCTGTGTCTTGTTGATCACGTAGACGCGGCCCTTACGGCGCACCACGCGGCAGTCGCGATGCCGGTTCTTCAGCGAACGCAGCGAGTTCCTGACCTTCATCGGCTCTCTCCTAGTCGCGGCGCGTCCTTGCGCCTAAGTCAAATCGGTGCTGCAAAAGCAGCCTTATATGGTGGGCGGTACTGGGATCGAACCAGTGACCCCTTCGATGTCAACGAAGTGCTCTACCGCTGAGCTAACCGCCCGTTGTCGCCGTATCCGGCAATTCGAAAAGAACAAGACGCGGGGCAGGCCCCGCGCCAGTCGGGTGGTCTATAATCGGATCGCCATTTCACTTCAAGGGCTTTTGGCGCGTTTGATAATTGTCTATGCTCGATATGAGTTTACGGAGTTTCGTGGTGCAAGCGTATCATCTCAAGATGCCCGATATCAGGACGACCAGCGTCGTCTTCGCGTCGCCCCATTCCGGGCGCGACTATTCCCGAAGCTTTGTGCGACGGTCGATTCTTGACGAAATGACGCTCAGATCCTCTGAAGACGCCTTTGTCGACATGCTGTTTTCCGCTGCTCCCAACCACGGTGCGCCCCTTTTGGCCGCTATTGCGCCGCGCGCCTGGATCGACGTCAACCGGTCACCGGATGAGCTGGACCCGGCCCTGATCGACGGGGTTCGCAAGACGGCGCATAATCCGCGTGTGGCTTCGGGCCTGGGTGTCGTACCCCGCGTTGTGGCCAATGGTCGTGCGATTTATCGCGGCAAGATCAGCCGCCGCGATGTAACCGCCCGGATCGACGAAGTCTGGCGGCCCTGGCACGACGCGCTTTCGACCCTGATGGACGACGCCGTTGCGTTGTTTGGCGAGTCGATTCTGATCGACTGTCATTCCATGCCGCACGAAGCCATCGAAACCATCAGCAACCCGCAGGGCGGTCGGCCCGAGATCGTTCTGGGCGACAGGTTCGGCGCGGCGGCCGCCGCCGAGGTAGTCGACCGGATCGAGGCCGCCTTTACCGCTGCCGGATTGCGGGTCGCGCGCAACGCGCCCTTTGCCGGGGCCTTTGTGACGCAACATTACGGTCGTCCGGTCCGTGACCGCCACGTGGTCCAGATAGAAATCGACCGGTCGCTTTACATGAACGAACAAGCGGTGCGGCCGAACAACAATTTTGACACGTTCCGCGCGCTGATCGACCGCGTCGTGGCCGATGTGACCCGGATCGGGCGCGCCGACATTCCCCTGGCCGCCGAGTAATCCAGACAGCTTCGACCAAAGGGAAAGGGCGCCAATTGGCGCCCTTAAGTATTCTTACTATCGGGAAAGACCCTAGCTGTCATCCAACCCCAAGGCCACGAAGCGCGGATCGCCGCTGCGGCGCACAAGCAGCAACAGCGACTTGCGCCCGGCGTCTTTGGCATCTTCGATCCGGTCCTCAAGTTCCGCGACCGTGGCGACCTTTTCCTGCCCGGCTTCGGTGATGATGTCGCCAGCGCGCAGACCTTTCTCATAGGCCTCGCTGTCTTCGGTCACATCGGCAACCACAAGACCTTCGGCGTCCTCGGCCAGGCCAAGCTGTTCCCGCAACTCGTCGGTCATGTTGCTGACGGTCAGCCCCATGAACTCGCTGGTGACAGGTTCAGTCGAATTGACCGAAGCGGGGACGGCGCGCTCGGCATCTTCGCGGCGACCCAGGGTCACGCGAAGGGTCTCGGTCTCGCCATCACGGAAGATCTTGACGCGCACTTCCTTGCCGATGCTGGTTTCGCCAACCTGACGGACAAGTCCGCGCGTGTCGGCAACTTCGACCCCGTCGAACGACAGGATCACATCGCCCGATTCGATACCGGCTTCCAGGGCAGGGCCTTCGGGAACATCCGTCACCAGGGCGCCACGGGCTTCTTCCAGGCCCAGGCCCTCGGCCAGATCTTCGGTCACATCCTGAATGCGCACACCCAGCCAACCGCGACGGGTTTCCCCAAAGTCGCGCAACTGGGCGATCACGGTCTCGGCCACCCGGCTGGACATGGCAAACCCGATGCCGATCGACCCGCCCGTGGGCGACAGGATGGCGGTGTTCACGCCGATCACCTCGCCGTTCATGTTGAACAGAGGCCCGCCCGAGTTGCCCCGGTTGATGGCGGCATCGGTCTGGATATAGTCGTCATAGCTGCCCGACAAGGCCCGGCCGCGTGCCGAGACGATCCCCGCGGACACCGAAAAACCCTGTCCAAGCGGGTTGCCCATGGCCATGACCCAATCGCCGACGCGGCTTTCCTCGCTGTCACCGAAATTGACGAACTTCAACGGCTCATCGGATTCGACCTTCAAAAGCGCCAGATCCGTGGTCGGGTCAGTGCCGATCAGCTTGGCTTCCAGTTCGAACCCTTCAAAGAATTCGATCAGGATTTCATCGGCACCCTGGATCACGTGGTTGTTGGTGACGATAAAGCCGTCTTCCGAAATCACAAAGCCCGACCCAAGGGCCTGACTGCGCCGGGGCGTCTGACCGTTCGGGCCACCGGGGTTGTTCCGGTCCATGAAATCACGGAAGAAATCTTCGAACGGCGACCCTTCGGGAACAATGGGGCCCGGTTGCGTCGAGGTGGCGACGGTCGTGGATGTGGTGATGTTGACGACCGCAGGGCTGACCTGTTCTGCCAGATCGGCAAACGTATCGGGTCGCGACTGCGCATGGACCATCATGGTCTGAGCCAGCACAAGGGCCGCACCCAGAATAAACAGCCAGATCGCCTGCATGGGGTGGTGGCGATGCGGGGTGAGTGTCGTTTCTCTCACTCTGTCCTCCTTCGATAACGTGGTTTGCTATGGTTTGGGTTCTATGAAGATAACCTCTCAGATAGGTGTATTATTGCACAAGCCAAACCCCAATCGCGCACAATCACCGTGACGTGAAACCTTCGCGAGCGGATTTTCGCGTCATTGCGCGCGCTTAGGTAGGCCGGAATTAACCTCAGAGGCGCACTTTTCGCCGCGACTGCGCAGTCACCGGCCTACAAGCCGAAAGAACGCTTTGGCCCCTCAGACCACCTCTTAACAAGGTGCAGGGGTTATCTGTTTCGCGAAGGTCCGGCAGGGATGTCGGGTCAGGATGTTCAAAGCCTCGCCAAGTTTGGCGGGCCCGCCATTTCCACTATGTACCAGGTTTTATTGGTCTGCCTCAGGACGCCAATCGCGCGTATTCGCCAATGATCACGGGGTCCCTGCTGGGGGGCACGCCGAATTTCCGGCTGTAGTCACGGCTGAAATGCGTCGGACTTTCATAGCCGACCGCAAAAGAAACCTCGGACACCGATCTTTGTCTCGTCGACAAGAGCGTCCTCGCCTCGATCAGGCGCAGGTCTTTTTGGTATTGCAGTGGCGTGGTGCCGGTCACCGATTTAAAATGATCGTGGAAAGAAGACGCGCTCATTCCCGCGATACCTGCAAGATCGGCCACAGCCAAAGGCGCGCGGAACTCGGCCCGGATCTGTCGGATCGCCTTGGCAACACGGCTGGCATGGCTATCGACGGACAATAGGTTGCGCAGCATCCCGCCAATCGGCGACAATAACAGCCGATAGTGGATCTCTCGCAGGATCGCCGGACCCAGGATCTCGATGTCCAGTTGATTGTCCATCAGCCCAAGATATCGACCAAGGGGCGTCACCCACGTCGGGTCGGCAAGACCAACGCTCATTGACCGGCCCATCTCGTCAGCCGTTAGGGCATCGCCCAACTGTTCGTAAAGTCCGCGTACCGTGCCAAGATCAAGCGAAAGAATGGCCGCCATATAGGGTGACCCAGGGCTTGCCTTTGTGATCCTGGCGTTGACCGGCAGATCGTGACTGACCAAAAGGGCATCTCCGACGTTCAATTCGACGGTTCGATTGCCGATGGACGTTTCTTTGGCACCTTGAAGAATCAGGCACATCACGGGTTGATAGACAACAGCCTCGATTTGACTGGGCGCATCTCTTTGATAGATCGAAAGCCCGGGCAACACCTGTGGGTTTTCCCCTGTTTTTAAAGAATAGCGCTTGCCAAGCTCAACCAGGTCAGTGAATTCCATGGCGGTCTCCTTTGCGGTCCGGTCTACAAGGAAAACGCCGTGGGCACATCAAAAAATACAACGTTTCGGAGGAATTGGCAGAACTTGCAGAGGATATGGCAGGCGCAGGACTGCCAACTGACCTAGGTTCAAGGCATCACTCAGACGCTATCGGAGAGCCACATGTCCATAATGAAGCAAAAGTTTCCCCTGAACCCGACCACCGAAATTCCTGCCGTGGGATTTGGCACATACCTGATTTCGAACGATGACGTGGCGGATGCGGTTGGCGCGGCTGTGTCGGCCGGATACCGCCACATCGACACGGCTGCCGGGTACCGGAACGAAGAAGGCGTGGGTGCAGGATTGCGCGCCGGTCTGAAGTCCGAAGGCTTGGCGCGCGAAGATGTCTTTGTGACGACTAAGCTTTGGCCCGGAAATCCGGCCTGGGGTGACACGCCCAAGACCAAAGCCGAAACCATCGCCGAGGCCGAAGCAAGCCTTGGGCGGCTTGGCTTTGAGTATGTCGATCTCTACCTGATCCACGCGCCTTTTGGGGGCGCCGAGCGCATACCGGAGTGGCAAGCCCTTCTTGAATTGCAGCGCACGGGCAAGGCGCGCAGCATCGGGGTCAGCAACTATAACCGGGATCATCTGGAAGAAATCAGGCAGGCCGGCCTGCCCATGCCCGATGCCAACCAGATAGAGCTGCACCCCTGGTCGCAAAAACCCGATCTTCTGGCCTATATGCGCGACCACGACATCGCGCCGATTGCCTATAGCAGCCTTGTGCCGCTTTCGACTTGGCGTCACGAACCCGGGCAGGACAGCGCCAAGACCGATGACATGGCGGCCGCCGGTGCCGTGTTCACCGCCATGGCCGAAAAGTACGCGGTAAGCGAAGCGCAGTTCCTGCTGCGGTGGGGAGTGCAGAACGGATACGCCGTTTTGCCGAAAAGCCTGAACCCCAAGCGGATGCGTCAGAACATCGACCTTGCCGGGTTCACCATCGGCGAAGCCGACATGGAGCAGATCGCGACCATGGACCGCGGCGACGGCGTTGCCTGGGCCGTTGGCGATCCGCTCCGTGCCGAATAGGGCAGGGCGAGTGCAACCCTGATCGCGATACAATGTGCGCATTCAAAGCATCGGGACTTGCCTTGTGCCCCCATCCCGCCTATGAAGCGCCCGTCGAAGCGGCGGAACAGCCGTGAGCGCAGAGACTTGAGCAGGGTCGGTCAGAACGCCGACCCTTCTTATTTGCGTTACACGAACATCCGTCAGGACCAAATACCAAGACCGGTGGAACCAACCGCCCGGCCAGTGAAACCAGACTATAGGAAACGAAACGCCACATGGCTCAGAATGCAACCATGGAGGAGTTCGAGGCCCTCCTGAACGAAAGCCTCGATATCGACACGCCGGACGAAGGCAGTGTTGTCAAAGGCAAGGTCATCGCAATCGAAGCGGGACAAGCCATCATCGACGTCGGTTACAAGATGGAAGGCCGCGTCGAACTCAAGGAATTCGCAAATCCCGGGGAAGCTCCTGAAATCGCCGTCGGCGACGAGGTCGAGGTTTACCTTGACCGCGTGGAAAACGCGCGCGGCGAAGCGGTCATCAGCCGCGACAAGGCCCGCCGCGAGGCTGCCTGGGACAAGCTGGAAAAAGCTTACGCCGACGATGCCCGTGTCGAAGGCGCGATCTTCGGTCGCGTGAAGGGCGGCTTTACCGTCGATCTTGGCGGCGCCGTGGCCTTCTTGCCCGGAAGCCAAGTCGATGTGCGCCCCGTGCGCGACGCTGGCCCGCTGATGGGTCTGAAGCAGCCGTTCCAGATTCTGAAAATGGACCGTCGCCGCGGCAACATCGTTGTCTCGCGCCGCGCCATCCTGGAAGAAAGCCGTGCCGAACAGCGCGCCGAGGTGATCGCGAACATCACCGAAGGCGATGCCGTGGACGGTGTCGTGAAGAACATCACCGAATACGGCGCCTTCGTCGATCTTGGCGGTGTCGACGGCCTTTTGCACGTTACCGACATGGCCTGGCGCCGCGTCAACCATCCGTCGGAGATCGTGTCGATCGGCGAAACGGTGAAAGTCCAGATCGTCAAGATCAACAAGGAAACCCACCGGATCAGCCTTGGCATGAAGCAGCTTCAGGAAGACCCCTGGGATGCCGTCGAAGCCAAGTTTGCTTTGGGTTCGGTCCACCAGGGCCGCGTGACGAACATCACCGATTATGGTGCGTTTGTCGAACTCGAAGCCGGTGTCGAAGGTCTGGTTCACGTCTCGGAAATGAGCTGGACCAAAAAGAACGTTCACCCCGGCAAGATCGTGTCGACCTCTCAGGAAGTCGATGTGATGGTGCTGGAAATCGACAGCGCGAAGCGCCGCGTTTCCCTGGGCCTGAAGCAAACTCAGCGCAACCCTTGGGAAGTCTTTGCCGAGCAGTTCCCGGTCGGCACACAGGTCGAGGGCGAGGTCAAGAACATCACCGAGTTTGGCCTGTTCGTCGGTCTGGAAAACGACATCGACGGCATGGTTCACCTTTCCGACATCTCGTGGGACCAGCGTGGCGAAGACGCCATTCAGGATTTCCGCAAGGGCGACGAAGTAAAGGCCGTTGTTACCGAGATCGACACCGAGAAAGAGCGTATCTCGCTTTCGATCAAGGGTCTCGACGACAGCTTCTCGGATGTTGTTGACGGCGTGAAACGCGGTTCCATCGTGACCGTTGTGGTGACGTCCATCGAAGACGGCGGCATCGAGGTGGAGTACGAAGGCATGAAATCCTTCATCCGCCGTTCCGACCTCAGCCGCGACCGTGGCGAACAGCGCCCCGACCGGTTCTCGGTTGGCGACAAGGTCGACGTCCGCGTCACCAACGTCGACGCCAAGACCCGCCGTTTGGGCCTGTCGATCAAGGCCCGCGAGATCGCCGAGGAAAAAGAGGCGGTCGAACAATACGGATCGTCCGACTCCGGCGCCTCGCTCGGCGACATCCTTGGCGCGGCTTTGAAGCAAGACGACGAGTAATCCGATACAAGTCGGTATCGCAAAAGGCCCCGCCAATTGGTGGGGCCTTTTTTTCGGCGATTGCCAGGTCTGACGGCCATTGTTGGAGGCGATTGATTGTCAGTGCATTGGTGGGATTGAGCCCAATGTACCGGATGCTGTGCGTTGCACGAATGTCGGCTTACCTCGGCCAATCGTCACCTAACTGGTCCATCCTTTTTCAATGATGAATTGCAACGCATCGGGGAATTCGTTCAAGTTGAGATCAACAGGGTCTCGGATAGCGTATGGACCAGACATGTTTAACCACCATTCGTATTCGTCCTGCTCCAAAGGTCGGAATGTCAGTGTCCGATGATTGAGCTCGATGGAATGGTGATTAGCTGCATTCGCAACATCAATCCGATCGAAGCGACAAATCTCTTTCGTAAGAAGTTCTTTGCCTCGATAGGACACAGTGAGGTCACGGCGGAGGGAGATCGCATCAATGTACGTGTCGACACGGCCATTCAGCTTGGTCCCTTTGATTGTTGTCGGTTTGGGTGAGAAGAGTTTCAATGTATAGTCATTCTTACGAAATGTGTCGCAT
>JABDJO010000057.1 GCA_013002465.1 Silicimonas sp.
GATGTGGGCGGATCACTTTTGCTGGCCCGCGCGCCCGGACGCATCGGTGAATACCTTGGCACCACCGGCCATCGGATGGCGGCAGGGGATGCGATTTTCGCTGGTTTTGCAGACTATTACCTGGCGGAAGACGAATGGCCAGTCCTGATCCGCCGCTTGGAAGATACCGGCGACTGGACAGCGATCGACCAGGCCGCCACGCCTGCTCCCGACAGCGCCCTTGCCGCCGATCAATCCCTGATCGACGCACATTTCGGCGGTGAAACGTTCCGCGATATCCTGTCCGCCCTCTGCGCCACCGACAGTGAATGGAGCCGCCGGACCCTGGAACGGCTGTCCAGCCCTGCCCCCCTTGCCATGGCCGCAACGGTCGAACTGATCCACCGCGCCCGCATGCGTGACCGGATCGAAGATGCGCTGCAGAGCGAATATCGCTTTGCTCACAGGGTGGCCGCTCAGGGTGACTTTCGCGAAGGCATCCGCGCTGCCATTATCGAGCGCGACAAATCTCCCGCCTGGGCCCATGATGCCATCGACGGCGCCACCCCGGCCGAGGTCGCGGCCATGTTGATGCCACTGGGAGAGGACGAACTGAAACTGGAGGACGCCACATGAACATCGGATTTATCGGCCTTGGTAACATGGGTGGTCCCATGGCCGCCAATCTGGCGAAGGCGGGGCACGGGGTCACTGGCTTTGACATTGCCCAGCCGATGCCCGAAGGCGTGATGGCAGGCGTAAGCGCCAAGGCGGCCGCGGCAAAGGCCGAAATCGTGATCACCATGTTGCCCGACGGCGCCATTCTGCGCCGGGTTGCCGACGAGGTGATACCGGCCATGACCAAAGGCGCCATCCTCTTGGATTGCTCTACCGTCGACGTCGAAAGCGCGCGCCACGTGGCCGCCCTGGCTGGCGAAGCAGGCCTACGCGCCCTAGACGCGCCGGTCTCGGGCGGCATTGGCGGGGCCCAAGCCGGCACGCTGACGTTCATGGTCGGCGGAGCCGATGACGCGGTCGCAAAAGCGCGTGCCCTGTTCGATATCATGGGCCAGAAGGCGGTGCATTGCGGACCTTCCGGAAATGGCCAGGCCGCCAAAATCTGCAACAACATGATCCTTGGCGCCACGATGATCGCCACCTGCGAAGCCTTTGCTTTGGCTGACAAACTGGGGCTTGACCGGCAAGCGATGTTTGACGTCGTGTCGACCTCGTCGGGGTACTCCTGGACCATGAACGCCTATTGCCCGGCCCCCGGCATCGGCCCGACCTCGCCCGCCGACAACGACTATCAGCCGGGGTTTGCCGCCGAACTTATGCTGAAGGACCTGCGCCTGTCGCAGCAGGCCGCCGAGACCGTCTACGCAGACACGCCCATGGGTCAGCGCGCGACCGAACTGTACACCGATTTCGTCGACAGCGAGGACGGGCGCGGCAAGGATTTCTCGGCCATGCTGCCCCGGTTTGAAACCCGTCGACGCGGCTGACAACGGCCCGGTATCCGCGGATCAGCCCGCCATCACCGCCAGCAATGCCCGTGTATTGGCCGACATCCCGTCGCGCCGCCAGTATAGCCGGGTCTGCAATCCCTGGACGCTGTCGGGCAAGGCGTGACGCACAAGACGCGCCGCCTCGGGAAAGGTCTGGATCACGCTTTCGGGCACAAGTGCAACCCCCATCCCGGCCAGCACACAGCCAAACATCGCGTGATAGGACCCAAGTTCGATCACCCGCCCGGGCTGCCAGCCTGCCTGGGCCGACCAGGCCTCAAGCCGGGCGCGATGCGGGCAGCCGCGCTCCAGCACCAACAACGGTGTGCCGGGCTCCAGCCGATCCTGCAGCGTCACCAGGGCGACGGTTTCGTCAAAGGCGGCAACACTGTCCAGACGCGCGTCGACTGGCGGTTCAGCGGCAAAAGCGGCGTCAAGACCGCCCTCCAGCACCCGCGCCGTCAGTTGCGCAGGATTGCCGGTGACCAGTTCCAGTTCAATCGCCGGATGCGCCATACCAAGGCGCTCCAGGACCGGCGGCAGTCGCACGGCGGCGGTGCTTTCCATCGCCCCAAGCCGAAACATCCCACCCGGCTCCGAGGCTACCATCGCGGCTTCGATCCGCCCCGCCTCGGCCAAAAGTCCCTCGGCCTCCGGCAACAACCGATGCCCCTCGGCGCTTAGGATCAAACGCCGTCCTTCACGCAGAAACAGATCACAGCCCAACTGCGCTTCAAGCTTCTTGATCCGCGTCGTCACATTTGACTGCACCCGATGCAGCTTTTCCGCAGCCCGGGTGATGCCTCCCTCGCGCGCCACGGTGACAAAGTAATGAAGGTCGGTCAGATCAAGCATCTCATTTCCAGAACTATATCTTCTTTATAATTCATTTTTCTTGATCACTCATCAAGTGCTATTGCCGCCTTGCCAATCACGTCAAACAGGAAAGGAGACAACAATGGCAAAAGGATACTGGATTGTTCGGGTGTCGGTCAGAAACGCCGAGAAATACCCAGACTATCTCAAGGCGGCGAAACCGGCCTTCGAAGCCCACAAAGCAAAATTCCTCGTACGCGGTGGCGATTTCGAACTGAAGGAAGGCCAGGCCCGTGATCGCAACGTGGTGGTCGAATTTCCCGACGTCGAAACCGCCACGGCCTGTTATGTTTCGGACGCCTATCAGGCCGCCCGTCAAATTCGCATCGCCAACGCAGACGCCGATTTCCTGATTGTCGAGGGCGCCGCGTAACTAGTGCGCCACCTGCTTTTCGGGAAAGAAGACCGAGAAGACGGGCACGATCAGGCGGGTCACGATTGGCATCAGGATCAACCCAAGTGCCAGGCCAATCACCCCGTCGATCGTGGCCGTCACGGCCCAGGCAACGAACCCCTCTGCCCAGCCCACGGCATGGGCCGAGGCTTCGGCCAGATCGTGGATCACCTGATAGGGCGCGTGCCAGCCCAACACATCCAGCCCATGCACGATGATATTGCCGCCGACCCAAAGCATGGCAGCCGTACCAACGACCGAAATGATCGCCATCAAGGTCGGCATGAATTTCACCAACCAAAGCCCGAAACTGCGCGTCGCGGCGATGCGCCCGATCTGGCTGAGTTTCAGACCCAGGTCGTCCATCTTCACCAGGATCGCAACAACCCCGTAAACCAGTGCCGTAATGCCAATCGCAACAACCGCCAGGATCAAACCCGCCGCCAGACGGCTGTCGGTTTCGACCGCGGCCAGCGAAATGGTCATGATCTCGGCCGACAGGATGAAATCGGTCTTGATCGCCCCTTTCACGCGCTGTTCTTCCAGATGTGCGGCGTCCAGCACCTCGGCCTCTTGCGCGTGGCTTTCGGGATGCGGATGCAGCCAATGCCAGATCTTTTCAGCGCCTTCAAAACACAGATAACACCCGCCAAGCATCAGCAAGGGCGTGACCAACCAGGGCAGAAAGGCATCCAGCAGCAGGGCCGCGGGCAACAGGATCACCAACTTGTTGAAAAACGACGCCCGGGCAATTTTCCAGATGATCGGCAGTTCGCGCGCGGCTGGCAGCCCGGTCACGTATTTCGGGGTCACCGCTGCGTCGTCGATCACCACGCCGGCGGCCTTGGTCCCCGCCTTGGCGGCATCGTCCAGCACCGTCGCCCCGACCTTGGCCCCCACCTTGGCGGCCTGGCTTGCCAGATCGTCAACCTGGGTGGCCGTGAGTTTGACGATCGCCGCGACGTCGTCCAGTAGTGCCAGCAAACCGCTCATGACTGCCTCTGATTTATGGTGCCCGTTCAGGGCTCTTGATTGGCACGGGTTGGACCCTCGGCTCAACCCTCGCATGGTTTTTAACCAGATGTTTAGATTAAGCGAGACAATTGCGTATCCCCCAGCCACACCTGTCGAAAAGGCCAGTTGAGACGGCAGGATTTTGGGTCTCATACTAAGATATGAGCTGCCCGGAACAGATACCCTCGTTTTCGCAGGATCCACGCGATCCCGCCTTCTATCGGGATCCCTATCCGGCCTACAGGCAGATGCGTACATACGGCGATTTCGTGTTTTGGGAAGACTACGGATTTCCCGTTGCCACGACCCATGTTGCGGCTGGATTGGTGCTGCGAAGCCCCAAACTCGGGCGCGAGGTTCCTGCGTGTCGGCGCCCCAAGATCACCGACGAAATGGCCCCCTTCTATGCGGTCGAGCGGCACTCACTCCTGGAAATCGAACCTCCGAAACACACCCGGCTCAGGCAAGTCGCCATGCGGGGGTTCAACCGGTCGTCGTTGGCGGCCATGGCGCCGGATATCAGCCGTTTGGCGGATCGTCTGATTGACGGCTTCCCGGGCCACCCGTTCGATCTTCTTCAGCATTTCGCCCAGCCTCTGCCCGCGATTGCCATTACCCGCTTTCTGGGCGTCGACGAAGACCACGCGGCCCAGTTCCAAAGTTGGTCGAACGATATGGTGGCGATGTATCAGGCGCACCGTGAACCCGACGTTGGCCCAAAAGCGGCGCGCGCCGCCGCCGATTTTTCCGCCTGTCTGAACCAGATCATCGACGCCTACAGTCCGACCAGCAATCCCGGTTTTCTGTCCAGCCTGATCGCAGCCGAAAAGAACGGCGAAATCCACAGCCGCGACGAATTGATCTCGACTGTCATTCTGTTGCTGAACGCCGGGCACGAGGCCTCGGTCCACACGATCGGCAATTCGGTCCGGCTTCTGGCCGGTTTTCCCGAACGGGCGCTTGCGCTGGAACCGACGAGTATCACCGGCACGGTCGAAGAATGCCTGCGGTTTTCGCCGCCGTTGCATATGTTTACGCGCCACGTCTATGACGACGCGGTGATCCTGGGAACAAAGTTCAAGGCGGGGCAAGAGGTCGCCGCGCTTTTGGGATCGGCCTGCCATGATGACTCGGTCTGGCCCGATGGCGAACACTTCGATCCTTTCCGGCCAAGGCGGGCACACCTGGCATTCGGCTCGGGCATTCATGCCTGCCTTGGTGCCACGCTGGCCCGGCTGGAACTGCAGATCGTTTTGCCGATCCTGTTTTCACGCTGCCCGGCGCTGACCATCGTCGAACCGCCCGAAATCGCGGACCGGTATCATTTCCACGGGCTGGACCGGTTGATGGTGGCGCTCAGATAGGCAAGGCCGTCGTCGACTTGATTTCTTCCATCGAAAGCAGGGCCGTGACGTTGTAGATCTGCACCTCGGAAATCAGCGCCTGATAAAACTCGTCATAGGCGCGCGCGTTGGTGACCTGAACTTTCAGAATATAGTCAATATCGCCCGCCAACCGATGCGCCTCAAGCACTTCGGGGCGGGCCTGCAAGGCCTTCAGGAACTTTTCCTGCCACCCTGCCTCGTGTGCCGAAGTTCGGATCAGCACGAAGAAGCACGCCTCGAATCCAAGCGCCTCGGCATCCAGCAAAACCGTCTGCTGGCCGATGACCCCGGCCTCGCGCATCTTGCGAATCCGGTTCCAGACCGGGGTCTTGGAAGACCCGACGGTCTTGGCGATATCGTCCAGCGACTGGCTGGCATCGCGCTGCAACTCGCGCAGGATTTTCTTGTCCAGTTCATCAACTCGCGCTGCCATTCCGCTCAGACTCCAATTTGCCGACGTGCGTTCTGAATTTTCCAGAACTTAGAACAAATGTCCCTATTTGCAAGCCATACCTGCACAGTTTTGGGAAATTATCCTATATTTGTATGCAGCAAGGAGCGCCGGATGAATCACTTCCCGATATTTCTGTCTGTCGAAGACAAGGCAATCGTCATTTCGGGCGGTGGCGAGGCGGCGCTTGCCAAGCTGCGGCTTCTTCTCAAGACCACGGCTCGGCTGACGGTGTTTGCCGTCCAGCCTGCATCTGAAATCGAAGATTGGGCAACCGACGGGCGGCTTGAATTGGTGCGCCGCGTCATGACCCGCGCCGACCTCTCGGGGGCGGCTCTGTTTTATGCCGCCAATGACGACGCCCGGGAAGACGCCCGCGTGGCAGGTTTGGCCAAGGACGAAGGTGTCCCGACCAACTGGGTCGACAACCTTGAACAATCGCAATTCATCACCCCCGCGATTGTCGACCGTGATCCCGTGACCGTGGCCATCGGCACCGAAGGCACGGCGCCTGTTCTGGCCAGGTCGATCAAGGCCGATCTGGAAAGCCGCCTGCCCCGCGCCCTTGGCCCCCTGGCAAGGATCGCCGCAACGTTCCGTCGGCGCGCCATGACATTGCCCGCCGGTCAGAAGCGCCGCGCCTTCTGGTCCGAATACTTCGAAACCGCCGGGCCGCGTGTTTACGACGAAGCAGGTGAAGACGCCCTTGAACCAGCCCTTGATGACCTTCTGGCGCGGCACGACCAGGACGACCGCGCCGACGGCCATGTCGCTTTTGTCGGTGCTGGCCCTGGCGATCCTGAACTGTTGACACTGAAGGCCCGCCGCGCCCTTCACGAGGCCGACGTGATTGTCCACGACCGCCTTGTGACACCCGAAATCCTTGAAATTGCGCGCCGCGAAGCCCGGATCATCGAAGCGGGGAAAACCGGCTTTGGCCCGTCCACGCCGCAATCCGAGATCAACGCGCTGATCGTCGCTCATGCGGCAGACGGTTTGCGCGTCGTGCGCCTGAAGTCCGGCGACCCCACCGTTTTTGGCCGCCTCGACGAAGAGATCGACGCCTGCGAAGCCGCCGGTATTGGCCATAGCGTCATTCCCGGCATCACGGCCGCGTCTGCTGCAGTGGCACAGATCGGCCAAAGCCTGACCCGGCGGGGCCGGAACTCGGCCGCGCGCCTGATCACCGGTCACGACATCGCGGGTTATGCCGACCACGACTGGCGCACCCTTGCCCGCCCGGGCGAAGTTGCCGCGATCTATATGGGCAAGAAATCCGCCCGTTTCCTGCAGGGGCGTTTGTTGATGCACGGGGCATTGGCCGACACGCCCGTCACCATCGTCGAAAACGTCTCGCGCCCCGATCAACGCGTCATCGGCGCGACCCTTGCCACCCTGCCCCATGATCTGGACGCCGCGGAAGTGTCAGGTCCGGCGCTAATCCTGTTCGGCCTTGCGCCGCGCAGCGCAGTTTCCGCAATCGACACTCTGAAGGAGATCGTTCAATGAGCCGCCGCCCCTTCACCCCAAAGGTTGTCACCGCCAATGCGCTTTTGGAAGGTGATGCCGTCTGGTTGACCGAAGACGACCGCTGGACCCGCGACATGCGCGAAGCCGAGTTGATCACCGACGAAGCCGTAGCCGACGACCGGCTACTCTTTGCCATTGCGCAACCCGACGTGGTTGTCGGGGCTTATCTGGTCGACGCCGAATCAGGCGATCAGGGTCCCGGCCCCAGCCATTTTCGCGAAGCATTCCGCACGCGCGGCCCCTCGAACTATGCCCACGGCAAACAGGTCGGAGAATAAGATGTATACTTACAACGACTTCGACGACGCTTTTGTGCGCGAACGCGTGGCGCAGTTCCGCGCTCAGGTGGACCGCCGGATCGACGGATCGCTGACCGAGGATGAATTCAAACCCTTGCGTCTGATGAACGGTCTCTACCTGCAACTTCACGCCTATATGCTGCGCGTGGCGATCCCCTATGGCACGCTGAACAGCGCCCAGATGCGCCAACTGGCGATGATCGCCGACAAGTGGGACAAGGGCTATGGCCATTTCACCACGCGCCAGAATATCCAGTTCAACTGGCCCAAGCTGGCCGATGTGCCCGACATGCTGGACGCACTGGCCGATGTGGGCATGCACGCGATCCAGACCAGCGGCAATACGATCCGAAACGTCACGGCCGACCATTTTGCCGGTGCGGCAGCGGACGAAATCGAGGACCCGCGCCCGGTGGCCGAACTGATCCGACAGTGGTCGACGGACCACCCCGAGTTTCAGTTCCTGCCGCGCAAGTTCAAGATCGCCGTAACCGGTTCCCCCAACGACCGGGCCGTGACGCGCGCCCACGACATCGGGCTGCGCATGGTGCGCAACGATGCCGGAGCGCCCGGATTCGAAGTGCTGGTCGGTGGCGGTCTGGGCCGCACGCCGATGATCGCAGAGGTCATCAATGGTTTCCTGCCCCGGGCCGATCTTCTGCCCTATCTCGAAGCCATCGTCAGCGTCTACAACCTTCTCGGTCGGCGCGACAACAAGTACAAGGCGCGGATCAAGATCACCGTATCCGAGACGGGGATAGACGAATTTCGCGCCCACGTAGATGACATTTTCCAACATCTCAGGGGGGAATTTACAGGTCTTGACCAGCAGATGCTTGCAGAAATCGAACAATCCTTCGCGGCGCCGACCTTCCGCAAGGCCGCTGTGGACAAATACGACAACGCCCGTGCCGAAGGCCCCGCCTTCCGGTCCTGGAGCGACACCAATCTGGCGCTGCACCGGGCACCGGACTACGCCATCGTCACAGTTTCCTTGAAAGCCCACGGCGCGACTCCGGGCGATGCCACGTCCGACCAGATGCGCGTTCTGGCCGACCTTGCCGAACGCTTTGGCCACGATGAACTGCGCATCAGTCACGAACAGAACGTCATCCTGCCGCATGTCCACAAATCCGACCTGCCCGAAGTTTACGCCACCCTGCGCGATCACGGGCTGGCCACCGCCAACATCGGGTTGATTTCCGACATCATCGCCTGCCCGGGGATGGATTACTGCGCCTTGGCCACGGCCCGGTCCATTCCGATCGCCCAAGAGATCGCGACCCGCTTCGACGAATTGAAGCTGGAGCACGATATCGGCGCGTTGAAGATCAAGATCTCGGGGTGCATCAACGCCTGCGGTCACCACCATGTGGGGCACATCGGAATCCTCGGGCTGGACCGCGCCGGTGTTGAAAATTATCAAGTCACGCTTGGCGGCGACGGCACCGAAACCGCCCAGATCGGCGAGCGCGCCGGACCGGGTTTTCCCGCCGATGAAATCGTGCCCGCGATCGAGCGTCTGATTCTGGCCTATCTTGGCTTGCGCCAGCATCCGGACGAGACCTTCCTGGAAACCTACCGCCGTCTCGGACTGGCCCCATTCAAGGCCGCTCTCTATCCCGAGAAAGAGGCCGCCCATGCCGCTTGAAGCCCCTCTTGCCGAGGTTGCGGAGCGGGCCGAACGGCTGAACGCAATCCACAAGAACCACGCCGCACATCAGGTTTTGGCCCACGCGCTGGACGACCCGATGGTCGGACAAACTGCGCTTGTCTCGTCCTTCGGGGCCGAGGCCGTCGTTCTGTTGCACATGGTTGCGACCCTCGACCGTACAACGCCGGTCCTGTTCATCGACACTGAAATGCTGTTCCCGGAAACACTTGAATATCAACGGGATGTAACAGCGCGGCTTGGGCTTACCAACGTCAAGACGATCCGCCCCGACCGAAACCAGACCTTTCTCAATGACCCCAACAACGGGCTGCACCGCTTCAACCCCGATGCCTGCTGCGCGCTTCGCAAGGTCGATCCCCTGGCGGATGCTCTTGCGCCCTTCGATGCCTGGATTACCGGTCGCAAGCGGTTTCAGGGCGGTCGCCGTGCCAAGCTTGAGTTCTTTGAACCCGACGGCGACTCCCGGCTACGGATCAACCCCCTGGCCCACTGGTCGCCCGAAGACGTTCAGGACTATATGACCAACAACCGCCTGCCCCGACATCCCCTGGTCGCACGCGGTTACCCCTCGCTTGGATGCCTGCCCTGCACCACGCGCGTCGCCCCCGGCGAACATCAAAGAGCAGGCAGATGGCGGGACCACGGCAAAGACGAATGCGGCATTCATTTCATCGACGGCAAAGTACGCCGCAACGCGCAAAAGGTGGCAAAATGACAATCGTGACAGACACCGGCTTTGCCCCCGACGACTGGGGCCACGGCTTTATCACGCCTGACCAGATCCCGGCCAACGACACCCGGCCCGCACTTGCGGTCGATCTGACATCGGACGCCGAAGCACACGTGCTGACGGACCATCTGGCCACCATCGACCTGATCCGTATCGACTTTCCCAGTTTCGCCGATGGCCGTGGGTTTTCCATCGCGCGCCAGCTTCGCCGAATGGGATTTGACGGACGTTTAAGGGCCTGGGGCCATGTGATCGCCGACCAATTCGCCATGGCCCGGCGTTCGGGGTTTGACGAGGTTGAGATCGACGACGATCTGGCCCGCCGCCAACCCGAAAACCAATGGCTGGCCCGCGCCAACTGGCAGGCCCACGACTACCAGGCCCGCCTGCGCGCATAAGTCGCTTTATTCGCACACAAACAAACGCTAGAAGGATGGCGCCGGAATCCCCGGTGGACAAATCATGACTGACCAAAGCCCCGTGACCTCGATGGATGCAAAGCCCGCAACCCTGCCCGACGCCCAGACCGTGACCCATGTCCAGCACTGGACTGACCGGCTGTTTTCCTTCCGTGTAACACGGCCAGCGTCCTTGCGGTTTCGCTCGGGCGAATTCGTGATGATCGGCCTTCTGGGCGACAACGGAAAACCCTTGCTTCGCGCCTATTCCATCGCCTCGCCCGCCTGGGACGACGAGTTGGAATTCTATTCGATAAAAGTGCCCGACGGTCCTTTGACGTCAAAGCTTCAGCACATCGAGGTTGGCGACCAGATCATCCTCAGGCCCAAGCCCGTCGGCACCCTGGTGCTTGACGCGCTTTTGCCCGGCAAGCGGCTTTGGTTCTTTGCCACCGGCACCGGGATTGCGCCCTATGCCTCGCTGATGCGCGACCCAGATACCTACGAGCGCTATGACGAAGTGATCATGATGCATACCTGCCGCGATGTGGCCGAACTGGAATACGGCCGTCAGTTGGTGGACAACACTAAAGGCGACGAAGTTCTCGCCGAGCTGTTTGGCGAAGGCTTTGCCGACAAGCTGAAATACTATCCCACGACGACCCGCGAAAAGAGCCCCAACATGGGCCGGATCACCGACAATCTGACCAGCGGTAAGGCATTTGCCGATCTGGGCATTGACGGAATCAACCCTGAAACCGACCGCGGCATGGTCTGCGGATCGCTGGCGTTCAACACCGACATGAAGGCGGTGCTGGAAGGCTTTGGCCTGGTCGAGGGCGCCAACAGCGACCCCAAACATTATGTGGTTGAAAAAGCCTTCGTGGGCGACGGCATCTGAACCTCATGGCCCCGGGCGCAAGGGATTGCGCCGCCTTGCACCGGGGCCCGGGTGTTCAATCGACGTCCAACGCCACCCGAACGGTTGACAGAACCTGCGCCAGATCGACCTGTCCGGCTTCGGCGGCATGTATCTTGGACGCCAGCTTCAGCTTGTGGGAATGTGTCAGGTGCGAGGCCTCGATCAACTCAAGCACCAACTCGCTATTATAGGTTTCGGGCTGCAGGGCGGACATGCCAAAGGCAGCCGTCGCCAAGGCCGATCCGGCCGTGCCGGTCAACAGCTCCGGCTCGCCGACATCCGGCGCTGCATAAGCCGTTTCATAAGCGTCCGGCCCCGATGTTTCGGCTTCGCCCGACGATACTGCCCAGATAACCGCCATGGCCGACACCATGCCCGATATCCAAATGATTTGCCCCATTCCGTTTTCCTTCTTGAAACTTCGGAACTCCCACCCTTCGAGGCCACTCATAGAGATCCCGGCGGCGCGTCCAAGCGTCCAAATGCACACGCACGGAACATCGGCCAAAGACAGCGCATGGCGGGGAAAGCAATCGGCGGATTTTGGTCAATCGCGCGCTTACAATGTCGGAAATTTCCCAAGCGTGCATTTTCGCAACAGGCCTCGGGCGAGCCCCCCCCGCGCCGTCTTTCAAGCGCAGGGGAAAGTTCATTTACAGACCCAGGGCTTCACCCAACTGCTTGATGACAGCCTCAATCTGGTCCGGGTTGTCTTCGGCCTGCTGAATAAGCGCATCCGCCGCCTGCTTCTTGATCGCGTTCATGTCCGAGTTTGCAACTGCCTCGCGCAGAGTTGCGGCATCGAACCCATCCACGGTCAGGGCATCCGCCAACGTGGTCGCCGGATCCATCGGGGTCTCGACCGCGCTTTCGGCGGCATCGTCGGCAGCCTCGGTCGCCGTATCCTTCGCATCGTCAACGGCACCCTCCGCAGCATCCGCCGCCCCGTCGGCAGCGTCGACAGACTCGTTCACGGTATCGGTTGCGGCATCCGCAGTCCCCTCGACGGCATCGCCGACCGCATCGAGTGCGCCTTCGCCAGCTTCATCCGTGGATTCCAAAGCATCCTGCAAGGCCGACTTGGCCTCGTCGACCGCATCGTCAATAGCCTCGTTGGCCTTTTCGACAGCGCCCTCGACAGCTTCTTCAACCTTTTCTTCGGCCTCAGTCACGGCCTCTTCGACCTTTTCTTCTACCGTCGTGGCGGATTCTTCGCCTGCCTCCTCCACGTCTTCCACTGTTTCCTCTGCCGTTTCAACGGCTTCGGTGGTGACCTCTTCTGTTTCACCAGCGGTCGTCTCGACGCTCTGACCCGTCACCACGTACCAGCCAACGACCCCAAGAACGACCACCGCCACAAGTCCAATAAATGCCTTCATTTCCAGTCCTCCAATACCTTTTTCTGCGTTGCGACTTGGGGCCAACACGCACCGGAATCTAGGGGGAAGATTTGCCAGGGCGCAGCAACGGCGAAACTCAGCCGATGCCTTAAGCGAATATAATCGCCCCCAAACACGCAAAGGCTGTTGAAACCCCTGCAATCACGGCCTATTTTGCGACACCTGAAATCATCACAACGAGGACTGACAACCATCGCTCGCAGACCACACAACGCACCCCCGGTGCGTGACACAGGACCCCGGGTAAACGACCGTATCCGCGCTTCTGAAATCCGGCTCATCGGAGCTGAAGGAGAAAACGTCGGCGTCGTCACGCCTGAACGTGCCATGGAAATGGCAGACGCCGCCGGGCTTGATCTGGTCGAGATCTCTCCGAATGCCACGCCCCCTGTTTGCAAGATCATGGACTACGGCAAGTTCAAGTACGAACAGCAAAAGCGCGAAAGCGAAGCCCGCAAAAAACAGAAAACCATCGACGTCAAAGAGGTCAAGTTCCGCCCCAACACGGACACGCACGACTATGATGTCAAGATGCGCAACGTGACCCGTTTCCTGGAGGCCGGCGACAAGGTCAAGGTCACGCTTCGGTTCCGGGGGCGCGAAATGGCGCACCAGAATCTGGGGCGCGAATTGCTGGAACGCGTCGCCGACGACATCCAGGAAATCGGCAAGATCGAGAACATGCCGAAAATGGAAGGTCGCCAGATGGTCATGATGATCGGCCCCGCCAAGTAACCTTCCACCTCTCGGCATTTGCAAGACAAACGCCTGCCGGTCGCGGAGCCTGCAATGCGCAGGCTCCGGTGGAAGGTCGCCAGATGATCATGATGATCGGCCCCGCCAAATAGGGCCAGACACCCTTCATCTTGCGAAAAATATGCTCGCCGAAGGCTGGCGCCGCATTCGCGGCGCCCCCAAGCGACGGAACAGGCCGCCGCAGGCGGTCTGGCGCGGCGCAATCCCGGCAACAATGCACCAAAAACGCCGGGCAATGTTTCCTGCCCAGAAACAGAGCCGCACCGGCTGCGGAGTCTCCTTGCAAGCCGGTCTGCGTGCTGTCTAGGATGCACCAGTTGAGTTAAGGGCAAGTAGGTATGGTGGCGGGGGCTACGATATCCACCGATCTCTCCGACACCGATTGGCTGGATGCCTTGCGGGGAATTGGGGACAAGGGCGGATACTTTTCATCATTGGGTGCATCCCATGCGGCAGTGTTCATTGAACAGTCGCATGACGTGTTGTTCGTGAGTTTTGAAACGCTGTTCTCGATCCGCTCGGTCAGCGACACCGGCATGCCGATGGCCTTCGACATCTGTGACCGCCGGGGCTGGTCGCATCTGACGCTGATCGCCCAGACACAGGACTGGTTCCGCGACCCCAAGATCTGGGCCTATTTCGACCGGCTGGTCGATTACGGCTTCTTCGAGGATTTTGACCAGGTGATCTTCTATGGCGCCGGCATGTGCGGCTATGCCGCCGCCGCCTATTCGGTCACAGCACCCGGGGCCACTGCATTTCTGGTGGCCCCCCAGGCCACCCTGGATCGCGGGCTGACCGAATGGGATACAAGGTTTCCCACAACCCGCCGCCTGGATTTCCAAAGCCGCTATGGCTATGCGCCCGACATGCTGGAAGCGGCCGACGCGGCCTATGTCATCTATGATCCCGACGAAGCGGAAGACGCCATGCACGCCAGCCTGTTTCGCGGGCCCAACATCCATCCCTTCCGGTATCGCCGGGGCCGTGCAGGCGCGATCGAGGCGGACCTGAGAAACATGTCCCTGATCTCGGCCATATCCGAAAGTGCGGTCAACGGCGCCCTGACGCCCGCCCGGCTGGCCAAGCACATGCAGGCCAGAAAACGCCACGTGCCTTACCTGCGCGCGCTTTTGGCCCGGGTCCTGGCCGAAGACCGCCCGCGCCTGACCCAGCAACTATGCCGCGCGGTTCTGGCCCAACAGCCAATTCCGCGCTTCAAGCATCACCTTGAGGCCGCCGAACGCCGCCTGGCCGGGGGCACCCCGGACCGGACCGCCAAGGACGATGTCTCGGTGACCGCCGACACATCCTGACGCCCTTTGCGGGATCAACCGTCATAGTCGGGGGCGCGCGCCGCCCGTATCCGGTCGCGCAACCTTGGGGCGGCCACTCCAATCACCGCGCCCAGCGTCAGAGCAACTGCATTCGGCGTTGCGAATAACCACGACAGAAGGGCCGCCGCCAAAAGGCAGAGCGTCAGGGAAATAGCCCGCATTTCAACCGGTTGGAACGATATCGGCTCGACCGATAACGCGCGTGCCAGAATTCCGCGCAGATGATCCTCGGCAAAGGCCGCGCCCCATCCTGCCGCCAGTCCCAAAAGCAATGTGACGATCATGTTCGACCCTCTCTATTCTACCCCAGACCGTTGTACCCGATTCTTGCCCGGGCGCGAGCCTTGCGCGCCACCTGCCAAGCAGGCCTCCGCCGACCGGTTTTTGCTCAAAGCGACTTTCCCCGGACAGGATTGCAAAGTAGACGAAGACCATGACCAGGACTTCGCTCACCATAAGACAACCCGACGACTGGCACCTGCACCTGCGCGACGGCGCCATGATGGAAGGCGTGTTGCCCCATTCCGCCGCGCATTTCGCCCGTGCGATCATCATGCCGAACCTCGTGCCCCCGGTGGTGACCGCGCTTGATGCCGCCAAATACCGCGACCGTATCCTGACCGCACTGCCCGAAGGGACTGACTTCGAACCCCTGATGACGCTCTACCTGACCGAAGACACGGATCCGGCGGACGTCAAGGCGGGCGCCGACAGCGGCCTTGTGAAGGCGGTCAAGCTTTACCCCGCCGGGGCAACCACGAACTCGGCCAGCGGGGTTGCGGATTTCGACCGCGTGCGCGGTGTTCTTGAGATGATGGCCGACACCGGCCTGCCGCTTTGCGTCCACGGCGAAGTCACCCGGCCCGAAGTCGACATCTTCGACCGCGAAGCCGTCTTCATCGAAGAGGTCCTTGATCCGATCCGCCGAACGACGCCTGGATTGCGCGTGGTGATGGAGCATATCACCACAAGCGAGGCGGCCGATTACGTGGCAACCGGCGGCGACGACCTTGTCGCCACGATCACGATCCAGCACCTGATGCTGGATCGCAACGCCATGTTGGTCGGTGGCATCCGCCCCCATTACTATTGCCTGCCGATCCTGAAACGCGGCAGCCACCGCGAAGCCATGGTCCGGGCCGCGACATCGGGGGACCCGACGTATTTCCTGGGCACCGACAGTGCACCCCATTCCAAAGACACAAAGGAAAACGCCTGTGGCTGTGCGGGGTGTTTCACCGCACCCGTCGCGCTTTCCTGCCTGGCCGAGGTCTTTGACGAAGCGGGCGCACTTGATCACCTGGAGGGGTTCGCATCGCGCCATGGCCCCGCGTTCTACGGCCAACCGGTCAACGACCGCGAGATTACCCTGGAAAAGGGCGACCCGATCGAGTTTCCCGGCCAGATCGAAACCGAAGCTGGCCCCGTGACGGTTTTCAATCCGGGACGACCGGTTCACTGGCGGGTGCTGTGATGTGTCGTCGCCTGCGGCGCCGACCCGCTGGAGGAACGCTGTCCCTCCAGACCTCCCTGGAGTATTTTCAACAGGAAGAAGGAAAGACGCGTCGATGATCCCCACGAGTTTTCCCGACAAGGACGAAATCGCCCGCCTGTCGGCCGAGATGCTGCTTGAAATCGAAGCCGTGCATTTCAATGCCGAAACTCCCTTCACCCTGGCCAGCGGTTTGCCCTCGCCCACGTATATCGACTGCCGGAAGCTGATTTCCTATCCTCGCATCCGGGCGACGCTGATGGACTTTCTGACCGTCACCGTCATGCGTGATGCCGGGTTCGAGGCTTTCGACAACATCGCCGGGGGCGAAACGGCGGGCATACCCTTTGCCGCTTTCGTGGCCGAGCGGATGGCGCTGCCGATGACATATGTGCGGAAAAAACCGAAAGGCTATGGCCGGAATGCGCGAATCGAAGGGGTGATGGCCGAGGGCGACCGCGTGCTTCTGGTCGAGGACCTTACAACCGACGGGGGGTCGAAACTGAGCTTTGTCGACGCCATTCGTGACACCGGCGCCACCTGCGCTCATACCGCCGTCATCTTCTATTACGGCATCTTCCCCGAGACGATCGAAACGCTCGGAAAACACGGTGTTACGCTGCACCATTTATGTACCTGGTGGGACGTTCTGAAAGCCGCTCGCGCGCGCGAAAAGTTCGACGAAACCACACTTTCAGAGGTCGAAAACTTCCTGTCGGCTCCGCGCGCATGGCAAGATGCCCGTCGAAAATAATCGGAAATAAATCGCCGCATCGAACACTCTATGTTGACGCAGAAGCCCGCCTGACCGCAATATGAAGCCGGAAACCGCCTGTCCACAGATTGTCCACAGGATATCCAGATGGACGTTGGCGGGGCTCTTTCGTTAGAAGGTTCCGAAAGGGCCGAGGCAAGAAAAAGAAAAGTGAGGGCAGTATGAGCGAAGTCGCTCAGATAAAACGTGCGGGCACGGAAGGCGAAGAAGAAACCCTGCCGCACAATATTGAGGCCGAGCAGCAACTCCTGGGCGCGATCCTGACGAACAACGACGTCTATGATCGCGTGGCAGGGGTGATCGGCGAGGCGCATTTCTATGACCCCGTGCATGCGCGCATCTACGAAGTCGCCGCCAGCCGGATCGCCAAGAACGCCCTGGCATCGCCGGTCACGCTGAAAGCTTTCCTTGAGGATGACCCCGGGTTGAAGGAACTGGGCGGCCCCGCCTATCTGGTCCGTCTTGCCGGGGCGGCGATTTCATCATTTGCGGCGCGCGATTACGCGCAGATGATCTATGACCTGGCGATCCGTCGAAAGCTGATGCAGCTTGGTCAGGACATATCCGCGAAGGCCTCGAAGGTCGACGTGGCCAATGAACCGAAAGAACAGATCGTCGAGGCCGAACAGGCGCTTTACAAGCTGGGCGAGGCCGGACAGACCTCGTCGGGGTTCCAATCATTCCTGCGCGCCGTGACCGACGCCGTCAACGTCGCCAATGCCGCCTATCAGCGCGATGGCGGGCTTGCCGGCATTTCGACGGGCCTCACCGACATGGACAAGAAGCTTGGCGGGCTTCACAAGTCCGACCTCTTGATCCTGGCAGCACGGCCCTCGATGGGGAAAACCTCGCTGGCCACTAATATCGCGTTCAATATCGCCAAGGCCTATCGCAAGGGCCAGACTCCCGATGGCAACGAGGGGGCGGTCGATGGTGGCGTTGTGGGGTTCTTCTCGCTTGAGATGTCGGCCGAACAACTGGCCGCCCGTGTGTTGTCGGAAGCGGCCGAAGTACCGTCGGAACAGATCCGGCGCGGTGACATGACGGAAGGCGAATTTCGCCGCTTCGTCGATGCCGCCAAGACGCTGGAAGCCTGTCCACTGTTCATCGACGACACGCCGGCGCTGCCCATCAGCCAGTTGGCGGCGCGCGCGCGGCGGCTGAAGCGTGAGCACGGGCTGGATGTGCTGATCGTCGACTACCTGCAACTGGTGCGTCCGGCCACGGCGAAAGACAGCCGGGTCAATGAGGTTTCCGAGATTACCCAAGGGCTGAAGGCCATCGCCAAGGAACTGGATATTCCCGTGGTGGCGCTGTCGCAGCTTAGCCGCCAGGTGGAAAACCGCGAGGACAAGCGCCCGCAGCTTTCGGACCTGAGGGAATCGGGCTCAATCGAACAGGACGCCGATGTGGTGATGTTCATCTTCCGCGAGGAGTACTACAAGGAACGCGAAAAGCCCGGCGATCACGATCTGGAAGCCATGGCGAAGTGGCAGGAAGAAATGGAACGCCTGCACGGTCGCGCCGAGGTCGTGATCGGCAAGCAGCGTCATGGCCCGATCGGAACGGTCGAATTGTCCTTCGAGGGCCGGTTCACGCGCTTTGGCAATTTGGCGAAACCCTGGCAACAGGACAGCGACACGGCGTTCTGAGGCAGCACCGCCGACCCTACCGCTTGGGCGGCAAATCAGTCATTTGCGGCACTGGCGGGGTTTCTCCCCTGGCCTTCCGCCAATGGATCAGGGTCTCGGGAACACCGGCGCGGATCGTTGCGACATCGCCCATCAACGGCCAGTCGGCCTTGGGGCGCGGGGGCGCCTGTCGGTCCTTCGCCATCAGACCCAGGGTATCCAATGCCAGCGTCGTCATAGCACCAGTCTAGCGCGAAACCGGGCTAATCGGAACTCTCTCCAGCGAACTCCAGAAGCGTGAGCCAGGAATCGCCGTACCGGCGGGCCTCAAGCTTTCTGAACCCCGCTGGCGGATCCTGCTCGCCCGCCTCTTCCCAGACAATCAACGCACCTTTCGCGATCCAACCCGCCTTGGCCGCCGTCGCAAGGGCCCTGGACCCAAGATCCTTGCCGTATGGCGGATCCAGAAATACCAACGTTGCCTGAGCCGCCGTCCGGGTGCCAAGGCGCGTTGCATCCATGCCAAGAACCTCCACATCGCCCTCGACGCGCGCTTTGGCGATGTTCGCGTTCAAAAGCTTAAGCGCCACCCGACCATTTTCGACAAAACGCACGCTCTCGGCCCCGCGCGACAAGGCTTCCAGCCCAAGCGCTCCGGTGCCGGCAAAAAGATCCAGAACGTGGGCGCCGGTCACCGGATCCCCGAACCGACCGCCTTGAAGCAGGTTGAACAGGCTTTCGCGGACCCGGTCGGTGGTCGGCCTTAAATGCGCGGCCGTATCGCCCTTGCCGACGGGGGCAAGACCAAGCCCGCGCAGGCGACCGCCAATGATCCTCATGCCCGCAAAAGCGCTTTCAGATTGGTGTCAGGATCGGCGGCGGCTTCGGGTGTGATCGTCTTGCCCATCTCAAGCAACCGCTTGCCGACCATATAGTCACGCGCCGCATTGATGGCATCGACCGCAAGGAAAGAACCTTCCTTGAAATACCAATGACTTATGCCGTCACCCACCTGGCGCACCACCACCTGGTCATAGCCGGTATTCAACCCCGCAATCTGCAGTTTCAGATCGTATTGATCGGACCAGAACCAGGGATAAGGCACGTAAGGCACATTTGCTCCGGTGATGTTCAGGGCGACATTCTCGGCCTGGTCGATGGCGTTCTGCACCGATTCCAGCCGCAACCGCCCGCGCTTGTAAGGAAAGTTCGCGCAATCCCCCGCCGCCCAGATCTGGGGGGCCGAGGTGCACCCAAATTCGTCGACCGTAATGCCGTTATCACAGGCGATCCCGGCGGCCTCGGCCAGCCGCGTGTCAGGCCGGATGCCGGTTCCGACGATGACGAAATCGACCGAAAGGGTTTCGTCGTTGGTCAGGGTCGCCGCCGACACCGCCCCGTCTCCGCTCAGTTCCCGAAGCCCGATGCCCTCGCGAATATCGACACCTTCCAAATGATGCCTTGCCCGGATCACATCGGCGGTTTCCTTCGCCGCGACGCGCCCCAGAATGCGCGCGGTCATTTCGACCAGGGTCACCGACAGCCCCAGCTTTGCGGCGACCGCCGCCGCCTCCAGCCCAATATAGCCGCCGCCAACCACAAGAACCCGTGCGCCGGGCTGAAACCGTGGGCGGATGTGGTCGATATCCGCAAGGGTCCGAACCGTATAAACCCCGCCCAGATCGCCACCGACGGCCGCCGGAAGCCGGTTCGGAATAGACCCGGTCGTAAGCGCCAGATGATCGTAAGTCAGCACTTCGTCCCCGACGGTCACGCTTTTGGCCTCGGTGTCGATGGACTGAACAGCCGTGCCCAGCTTCAGTGCGATATCTCTGTCGGCATAGATCGCCGGAGGCCGCAGATACAGGCGTTCCTCGGCCATTTCGCCCATGAGATACGCCTTGGAAAGTGGCGGGCGTTCATAGGGCGGCACCGGTTCATCGCCGATCAGCGTGATCGGTTGGTCATAGCCTTCGGCCCTGAGTTTTTCGCCAAGCGATGCCCCCGCCTGTCCGGCCCCGATGATCAGCGTACCACCCATGTCCAATCGCCTCTGGTTCTTCCCTCTGATCGGCTTATATCCTCGCAGGACAACAAGGCAAACAGAGGGTAAGTGGATGAGCGTTCAGGTTGGCGACAGGCTTCCGGATACCGAGTTGCTGCATCAGACCGGGCAAACGGTCACGACCGTCAATCTGGCCGAGCGTCTGAAGGGTCGGCGGGTTGTGATCTTCGGCCTGCCGGGGGCCTATACCTCGACCTGCAGTGCGGCGCATCTGCCCAGCTTTGTCCGCACGGCGGACGCGTTTCGCGCCAAAGGGATCGACGACATCATCTGCGTATCGGTGAACGACGTGCGCGTGATGGAACACTGGGGCCGGACCTCGGGTGCGGAAGAGGCCGGGATCACCATGCTGGCCGATTGGAATTCAGAGCTGACCAAGAAACTGGGGCTGGAATTCAGCGTGCCCGCCATTGGGTTCAAGGACAGGATGACGCGAAATGCGATGCTGGTCGAAGACGGTGTCGTGAAAATCCTGCAACTGGAAGAAGACAAAGGCGCCTGCGATCTGACCGCCGGGGAAACCCTGCTTGAGCTGATCTAGGGCACGCCGCGCTCAGCCATCCATCCGGCGCGCCAGTTCAACGTCCAAAATGCTCAACCCATCGACATCATGCGTGGCAAGAGTGACCTCTACACGATTGTAAACATTAAACCATTCCGGATGGTGGTTCAGCTTTTCAGCGACAATCGCCATCCGCGTCATCCACCCGAAGGCGTCGACGAAATTGCGAAACTTGAACGTCTAGACGATTGCATCCCGACCCTCGGCCTCGGCCCAGCCGGTTTCGGCCAGTGCCGCCAGGGCTTCGTCCCTTGCCGGGCCTTCCAGTTTGCTCGCCATCTAACGCTCCTCTGTTGTCGTTCTGAACGGGCCAAAGCCCGTCAACACCTCGATATCCTCGCCAACCGCCCGCCGCTCGGCCTCAAGATAGTCCTGAACCGCGCGTGAAAACCCCTGGTCGGCCATCCAATGCAGCGAGTGGACTTCGACCGGCAGGTACCCCCGTGCCAGCTTGTGATCGCCCTGAGCACCAGCTTCAACCGATCCAAGACCCTTGGCAATCGCATAGTCGATCGCCTGATAATAGCACAGTTCGAAATGCAGGCAGTCGTGATGTTCCACGGCGCCCCAGTATCGCCCGTAAAGCGTGTCGCGCCCGATGACGTTCAGGGCACCTGCAATCGGTCGGTCGTCGCGCAAGGCAAGAACCAGCAGAATGTCGTCTGCCAAAGTGTCATGGGCAATGTCGAAAAACGCCCGCGTCAGATAGGGCGAGCCCCACTTGCGCGCACCGGTGTCCTGGTAGAACGTCCAGAAGGCATCCCAATGCTCGGGCTGGATCGCCGCCCCCGACAAGGCCACGATTTCACCGCCGAAATTCTGCGCATTGCGGCGTTCTCGCCGGATGGCCTTGCGCTTGCGCGACGACAGGGCGGCAAGAAAATCGTCGAAATCGCCATAGGCCTTGTTTTTCCAGTGATATTGCTGGGTAACTCGGTGCAAAAGCCCGATGTCGGCGCCCATTTCGGCCTCGTCAGCAGTGCAGAACGTGGCATGAACCGACGACAGATGGTTCTCGGTCGCAATGTGCAGCGCGCCCTGCACCAGGGCTTCAAATCCGATGCGCTGATGTCCCGGTCGGCTCAGAAACCGCCGCCCCGTGGCAGGGGTAAAGGGCACTGCGATCTGAAGCTTGGGGTAATACTGCCCCCCGGCCCGTTCCCAGGCATGGGCCCAGTTGTGATCGAAGATATACTCGCCCTGACTGTGGTGCTTGGCATAAAGTGGCGCCACCGCGATCACCTCGCCCGCATCCCGCACCACCAGATAACGCGGTTCCCAGCCCGTACCGGGGCCGACCGATCCGCTGGCTTCCAGCGCATGAAGAAACCGATAGGTCGTGAAAGGGTCGACAGGGCGCCCGCCCGCTGCCATTTCCGGGCAGGCGCAAGCGTCCCAGTCATCGGGCGAAATCGCCTCTAGCGTGCCAAGCGCCGAAATTTCAAGCGAGGAGTCTGTCATGGGTCTGACAAATAACCTGTCACGTCATGCGCCAAGTTCAAGCCGGTAAGGCCGGAAGATAATGCTCGAAGGTGATATTGTCGGCCACTTTGCGGGCCGCGCGCTCGACCTCAAGTGACCGAACGGTCCAGCACAAGACCGGCGCGCCAGCATCTTTCAGGCGCTGAATGGCCGGGTTCGCAAGGTCGCGGACATCATGGCTGATGAACGACGCACCGACGCGCTCGAAATCGGCGATCTTTGCCAGCTGCGCCAACCGCTCTTGGCTGCCGGGTTCTTCGCCGGGGCGAAACGCACAAGTCACCAGACCACGCGCCACCTCCGGCGAAAGCGCCTGCATCGCCGCCATGCTGTGGGGGTTGAACGACATCACCGCAAGCGGTCCTTCATAGCCATGAATGGCCGTCGCGACCGCGCCTTCCAACGGCCCGACATCGGGGCCAAGGGCGCCGTCCTGATCCTTGATCTCGATCACCAGCGGCACCTGCCCCGCCACGGTCCGCAACACCTCGGCCAGCCCCGGAATCCCCTCGCTGCTGCCGCTGAGATAGATGGTCGCCAGATCCGCCAAGGTACGGTTTCGCACCTTGCCGCGACCCGCCGTCAAACGATCCAGATCATAATCGTGAAACACCGCCGCCCGATCATCGCCGGTTAGTTGCACGTCGATTTCGATGCCATATCCATGCACGATCGCAGCTTCCATCGCGGCAATCGAGTTTTCAGGCCGTCCCTTGGCCGCGTCATGCAAGCCACGATGCGCCATCGGAAGGCGCAGAAATTGCCCGTCCAACGCCGGGCTCATGAGATTTCGAAGATGCCTTCGATTTCAACCGCAACACCCAGGGGCAGCGATGCCGCACTGACGGCCGCACGCGCATGCTGGCCTGCCGCGCCCAGAAGGTTTCCCAGCAAATCCGATGCCCCGTTGATCACTTTTGGTTGATCCGTGAAATCCGGTGTCGAATTGACGAACCCGGTCAGCTTCACCACCCGCTTCAATCGCCCCAGATCGCCGTCACACGCCGCTTTGACCTGCGCCAAAAGCAACAATGCACAACGTTCCGCCGCACCTGCGCCTGCAGAAACGTCCAGATCAGCGCCCAGTTTGCCGGTAATCAGGGATCCATCCGCCGCAGCGGAAATCTGCCCCGAAACATACACCATCGAACCCGAAACCACATATGGCAGGTAATTTGCCGCTGGCGCCCGCGCTTCTGGCAACTCAAGGCCCATTTCCCGCAGTTTTGCTGTAATTTCGGCTGACATTGCTTCAACTCCCCATGATTTCGGCCAAATTCCGGCCTTTGCACACGTATTCACCCGACGACGCCCCTGTGCAACATTTCTTTACCAATGCACAAGAGAATCCAACCGGCTCTGTCATTCAGGATCCGAGAGCATTATGTCGAATAGCGAAAGAACTTAACATGCTGCCGTTGGATATTTCGTGAAGCACCGTTCCATTTTGCCGACCCGTGCGGGTCTTGTAGCCGTGTTGATCGCTGCAATTTCAGGGTGTTCCACGCCGGAGAACCCTGGCGATATTCATGACCCCTATGAACGGATCAACAGGGTCAGTCACGCGGTCAACAAGGGTGCCGACCGGGTGTTTTTCAAACCGGCAAGCGAAGGCTATGGCTCGATCGTTCCAAAGCCCGTGCGCTCAAGCCTGTCGAACGTGGCTTCGTATCTCGACACGCCGCGAACCGTGATGAATGACGTTCTGCAAGGTAATATAGAAAACGCCGGACACAGCACGTTCCGGTTCGTGATCAATTCGACAATCGGCGTGTTTGGCCTGTTTGACCCTGCCACTTCGGATTTCGGTCTGGAGGAACGGGAAACCGGCTTTGCCGACACTCTGGCGGTCTGGGGTGCGCCAGCGGGGGCTTATCTTGAACTGCCGCTCTTTGGGCCATCGACCGAACGGGATGCCACTGGCCTTGCCGCCGATATCCTGGCCAATCCCCTATCCGTCTTTTCAGACCATGGGACCGAATTGGCGGCGGCCACATCTTTCCCTTCGGTCCTGAACTCGCGACACGAATTTGGCGATACCGTCGACAGTATCCTGTACGAAAGCGCTGACAGCTATGCCCAGTTGCGGCTTTACTATCTTGACAGTCGGCAGTTTGAACTAAGCGGGCAAACTTCTGCCGAGAACGCGTTCGCCCCCTATGAGGACCTCTACGAAGAGGTTTATGAAGGTTTGTATGATGGATTCTGATTTTTCCCGACGCAGCGCGCTCATTTGTGGTGCTTCCGGCATTCTGGCCCTGAGCGGCCTGCCTGCCCTTGCCCTCACCACCGATGAAGCGGCCAGTTTGATCAACAAAGCGGTTGGCGACATCAACAAGGTCATCAACTCGGGCAAATCCGCCGGCGCGATGTACGGCGATTTCGAAAGGATTTTCCGCCGCTATGGCGACGTGCCGACAATCGCCCGCTCGGCCCTTGGACCCCCGGCACGGTCTGCGTCAAGCGCCCAGATGCGTGCGTTCACATCCGCGTTTTCGGGATACATGGCGCGCAAATACGGCAAGCGCTTTCGCGAGTTCATCGGCGGCCAGATCAAGGTCACTGATGCGCGCAAAGTCAAAAGCTTTCAGGAAGTCCGCGCTACTGCCAAGTTGCAGGGTCGGGCGCCGTTCGCCGTCAGCTTCATGGTCTCGGACCGCTCGGGCACGGACAAGTTCTTTGACCTTCTGATCGAAGGCATCAGCTTGCTGAAGTCCGAACGCGCCGAAATCGGTGCCATGCTGGACAAGCGCGGCGGCAACATCGACAAGCTGATCGCCGATCTGAAAAGGGCCGGCTGAGACGGCGAGAAGGCGTTTTGCCAAAACCCAAATCTGACGGAGTCTTTGATAATCCTGGACGGCAGAACTGGCCTGGGGTCCTGCACTGGAAACTGGAACCGTGTAATTTTTTGTCCTACAGATTGCAGATGACATCCGGCGCAATGGCCAAACCATCTTCTGACGACGGACCTGCAGTATGATCAGCTATGTCACCGTCGGTGCAGACGACATTCCGCGCGCGAAGCGGTTCTACTCCGCATTCCTCCCTGCCCTCGGTTACGAACTGAAAGAAGGTCCCGAAGGCCTGAGCTACGCGCTTCCTGAAAGTCCGGACAAGCCCGCCGTTTTGCCCGAATTCTACGTCAAACCGCCCTTCGACCAAGGCCCTGCAACGGTCGGCAACGGCACGATGATCGCGTTTCAGGCACGAAGCCAGGAAGAGGTTCGCAACCTTCATTCAGCCGCGCTTGCAGCGAACGGCCAGGACGAGGGAAAGCCGGGCTTTCGCGACGCTTACGGGCCGAATTTCTACGTGGGCTATCTTCGTGATCCCCAAGGCAACAAGATCGCGCTGTTTTCCGACAATCCGGACGAGCCTGGGCGGGATGGATAGGTTGCCATTCGCGCGATGATGACGACGGCCCGCCTCTTCCGACAGCGCCCCTAGCGCGCACCATCCGTCCCGAACCACTTCACATAAAGCGCCCGGTACGTCCCGTCCTCGGCAAAGCGCAGCAATACGCGGTTGATCGGTTCGCGTAACTCGCTACCGGTCTGAAGCCCGAAGCCATAGTTTTCGCGCAGGAACACCGACCCCACCAACTCGCCCACTCCGGCGCCGTCGGTGTTCACATAATAGGACAGGATCGGCGCATCGAAGACCACGGCGTCCAACTCGTCGGCCTCGAATGCCGCCAGAAGCGTTTCAAGGTCGTCAAATCCTTGATGCTGCAAATCACGCTGATCCAGATAGGTCGAAGCCGTCGAACCCGCCGTCGTTCCGACGCGTTTGCCATAAAGATCGTTGACCCCCTGAACCGACGACTGGATCGCATCAACCGTCATTGCCGCCGTGATATGGGCCACGAAAATCGACACGATGAAAAGCGATGAAATGACCAGGATCGTTGCAAAAATCCGCCCCAGGGCGGTGCGCGGCACCCGTTCCTCGAAGCCGCCGTTCACGACCAGATTAAGCGCCCACCAAAACGACGGGAACAGCTTTTCCTGCGCATCACCGTCGAAATACTCCTGCGAGCGGCGCTCAAAGCCCCACATCAACATCCCGCCGCCCAACAGCAGAACCACCGCCCCAAGGACGGCGAGCAACAAATCCTTGGACCAAAGCACCGAAAAGACCGAAGCGCGTTCCTGCCCGGCATGCACCATGACGCGCAATCCCGAGGCGAATATCGGCTGGCTGAAATCCATCACCGTTTCACGGTCGGCCGTGATCGAGATATTGGCCGCCGCGATGTCGGCATCGCCATTCCTGATCGCCTGAAGCATCTCGGGAAAGCTGTTCTTGCGGTCGATCGAATACGCAAGGTTCAATTCGTCGGCGATGGCTGCCCAAAGCTCGATCGCAAACCCCGTGTCCTGCCCGCTTTCAACCTGCGAGAACGGTGTGCGCGTCACCGTCACCAGACGCAAATCCTGAGCGGCCAGGGACGTTGCCGCACCCACAAGCAACAACACCACGCTCACGCGTCTCCAAAGCATTGCTGTTTCCTCATCCCAATCGTCGCAACTCGGGATGTTAGTCCGCACGGGTCGGTCTTGCAACGCATTGATCTTGGATAGGGTTTTTGCTTACCCGCCGCGCGCGGCTAGATGGGCGCGCCACAGCGCAAAGACACCGGCACCGACAATCACCAGGGCACCGACAACGACATTGGTCTGCAAGGCCTCGCCAAAGATCGTGAGCCCGATCAACGCGGCAAACACCAGGTGAAAATAGCTGAAAGGTTGCACCGCGCTTGCCTCGGCCACCGCATAGCAGCGGATCAAAAGCCAATGGCCCAGAACGCCCGTGACGCAAAGCGCCAGCATCCATCCCCAGTCCCTGCTGCTCATCGCCTCCCAACTCGGTAATCCGACCAGGGTCAGGGCAAGTGCCCCCATGATGCCGGTCCAGAAAAACGAGGTCATCGCATCGTCGGTGTGTGCCGCATAGCGGGTCATCAAGCCATAAAGTGCGAACATCAACGCCGATACGAGGGGGATCACAGCCACGGGTTCGAAAACCGCCGTGCCGGGACGCAGGATGATCAGCATCCCGACAAATCCGGCCAGAATCGCCAGCCAGCGCCGCCACCCCGCCCGTTCCTTCAGAACCGGGCCGGCCAAGGCGGCGATGATCAGGGGATAGGTGGCAAAGATGGCATGGCTTTCCACCAGTCCCAAAAGCGTAAACCCATAGACCGCCACGCAAATCTCGCCCGCCAGCATGAGGCCACGCAGGGCCTGCAAGACCGGTTGCGACGTCGCCGCGACCCCGCGCAACCCGCCTTTTTGGCGCATGGCAAGAACCACGACAAACCCCGCAAAGAACCAATAGCGGATCATCACCACCATGAAGGTGTTATAGGTCTCGGCCAGATGCCGCGAGATCCCGTCTTGCATGGCAAATACAAAGGTCGTGGCGATCATCAGGACAATGCCGGCCCGGTTCGATTGTTCCATCATGGCAGGCGCGCAACCGTCATATGGCGTTTCCTGGCGAACCCCGGGCGTCGCTCCACGACGAACCCGGCTTCGCCAAGGGCTGCCCGCACCCGACCTGCCGCGCTATAGGTCGCCGCCGTCCCGCCTTTGGCGGTGTGCCGCGCGACCTCGGCCAATAGCGCAGGCTCCCAAAGTTCGGGGTTCTTTGCGGGCGAAAACCCGTCCAGAAACCAGGCATCCGCGCGACCCTGCCAGGCGGCAACGGTGTCGCGCGCATCGCCCTGCACAACAGTCAGGATCAGATCCTCGGCTTCATAGGCCAACGCCCCCGCCTCGAAGGCCGCCAACACCGGTGCCGCCGCGCGGGCAATTTCGGGATAGGCCGATAGCGCTCGCGCAATTTGATCGGCCCGCATCGGAAAAAGCTCGAACGAAGTGAACCGCAAAGGCCCGGCCATGCCGGCCTTCCGCCACAGCAGAAGCGCAGCGATGGCGTTCAACCCGGTCCCGAAACCCAGCTCGGCAATGTGAAACCCAGGTCGAAACCGCTCCGGCAACCGGTTTCCTGCAAAAAACACATGCCCCGTCTCGGCCAACCCATCCTCAAGCGAAAAATACGGATCGTCGAACCGGCGCGCCACGGGAACGTCGCCCCGCCAGTCAAGCTCTGGATACTGGTCGTCCGGCACGCTCTGCCCTACCCTTGGTCCGACGGCGAGAGTGGCAAGGGGCAAAGGGCTTGGCAATGGGTGATCTGACGATACGAGGCGCGGGCATCTTCGGCCTTTCGATCGCCTGGGAGGCCCTCGATCGCGGCGCCCGGGTGCGCGTCATTGATCCCGGTGGCCCGGGCGCCGGCGCGTCGGGCGGTGTCGTCGGCGCGCTCCAGCCCCATACGCCGGATCCCTGGAACCCCAAGAAACAGTTCCAACTCGACAGTCTTCTGATGGCCGAAGCCCTCTGGTCCAAGATCGATGCGGTTTCGGGCATCAACAGCGGATATAGTCGGGTCGGGCGCCTGCAACCCCTTGCCAGTGAACGAGAAATCGACCTGGCCCGTTCCCGCGAAACCGCCGCCGCCACGCACTGGGGGACCCAGGCCACGTGGTCCGTGATCGACCGCGCCGCAACCCCAGACTGGCACCCCCCCTCGCCCACGGGCGCCTACCTTCACGACACACTGTCGGCCATCGTGAACCCGCGCCACGCGGTTCAAAGCCTCGCCGCCGCCATCCAGAGTCGCGGCGGCGAGATTGCGACCGAAAGCCCCGACGCCGCCCCGATCATCTGGGCCACTGGATGGCAGGGATTGATGGATCTGGGAAACACCCTGCAACGCCCCGCAGGCAGCGGCGTGAAGGGCCAGGCGGCACTTCTGCGCCACGACGCCGCCGGTCTGCCCCAGATCTATGCCAACGGGTTGCACATCGTGCCGCATCTCGATGGCACGCTTGCGGTCGGTTCGACCTCTGAACGCGACTTCGACGACCCGAAAAGCACCGACGCCGTGCTTGATGACGTGATCCAGCGCGCCGCCGCTCAATTGCCGATCCTGAAAGGCGCCAGCGTTCTTGCCCGATGGGCCGGTGTCCGCCCGCGCAGCCCCAGCCGCGCGCCGCTTCTCGGGCCCTGGCCCGACCGCCCCGGGCACTGGATCGCCAACGGCGGCTTCAAGATCGGCTTCGGCGTCGCCCCCATGGTGGCGCGCGTGATCTGCGACCTCGTGCTCGATGGCCGGGATACCATCCCGGCAGAGTTCCACACCGACAGGCTCGCCTGACCACCGCGCGGGCAGTCAACCTCCCCTTCACCCCGGCTTGCGACAACTTCCCCCGAAGCGCTTCACCACGACAAGGCCTGCCCTTTCGCCATTTGAAAGGGAGTGTCCAACCGGCCAATCGGGGTCCTGACAAGACCCACGGACATCAAATTGGGCCGCCGGAAGCGGCGCCGCTTACCAAGAACACGCAATACCCC
>JABDJO010000065.1 GCA_013002465.1 Silicimonas sp.
ATCACCGCCCGCACCCCTCGCGACGAGATCACAGGTATTTTCGAAACCATCGACGCCGCTGGCCAACTTGTGCTTCGCACCTCTTCGGGGCAGGTTGCAGTACCGGCCGCCGACGTTTTTTTCTGAAAGGTCCCCATGCTGCTTTGCATCGACACCGGCAATACCAACACCGTTTTCGCGATCTGGGACGGTGACAGCATCCTTGGCACCTGGCGTGCGTCAACGGAACATCAGCGCACCGGGGATCAATATTTCGTTTGGCTTTCGACTTTGATGGAGGCCGAGGGGCTGAAGGACGTGATGATCGACGAGGTGGTGATCTCGTCGACCGTGCCCCGCGTGGTCTTCAACCTGCGCGTTCTTTGCGACCGCTATTTCGGGTGCCGCCCTCTGGTCGTTGGCAAGCCCGAGTGCCTGCTGCCCGTGCCGCCTAGGGTTGACGAAGGTGTAAGACCCGGACCGGACCGTCTGGCCAATGCCGCCGGTGCGTTCGATCGCCATGGCGGCAACATCGTGGTCGTGGACTTTGGCACGGCGACCAATTTCGATGTCGTGGCCGAGGACGGTGCCTATGTGGGCGGCGTGATTGCTCCCGGTGTGAACCTTAGCCTTGAGGCCCTGGCAGCCGGGGCCGCAGCGCTTCCACACGTGGACATTTCACAACCTGCCAAGGTGATCGGCACCGACACAGTGGGATGCATCCAGTCGGGTGTTTTCTGGGGCTATAGCGGGTTGATCGAAGGCCTTGTGGCCCGCATCAAGGCCGAGTACGGCCGTGACATGAAAGTGATTGGTACAGGTGGGCTTGCCCCTCTATTCGCCCAGGGCGACATCAGGTTCGACACCATCGAAGACGACCTGACCGTTCACGGGCTGACTGTGATCCACAGGTTCAACAAGGACAATTCATGAGCAAAGAGCGGCTGATATTCCTGCCTTTGGGCGGGGCAGGCGAGATCGGGATGAACACCTATGTCTATGGCTGGGGGGCACCTGGCAAGGAACGCCTGATCGTGGCCGACCTGGGTGTGACGTTTCCAAACATGGACACGTCGCCCGGGGTGAACCTGATTTTCGCCGACATCGACTGGCTGGTGGAACGCGCCGACCGGATCGAAGGAATATTCATCACCCACGCCCACGAAGACCACGTCGGCGCAATCGGTCATCTGTGGTCACGCCTGCGCGCACCGGTCTATGCCCGTGCGTTCACCGGTCACCACGCACGCCGCAAGATGGAAGAACAGGGGCACGACAGCGAAAACGTGCAGATCGTTGAAAAGTGGCCCGAAACCGTGACTGCGGGACCTTTCAAGGTTGGATTCGCGCCGATCAGCCATTCGATCCCCGAAGCCTCGGCTTTGATCATCGAAACGCCGGCTGGCCGGGTGCTGCATACGGGCGATTTCAAGTTGGATGCGACGCCCCTGGTGGGCGAACCCTTTGTGGAAGAATTCTGGAAGGACCTGGGCGATCAGGGCATCCACGCTTTGGTCTGTGATTCCACCAATGTATTCTCGCCGCTGCCGGGTCGGTCCGAGGCGACCGTTGGCCCCGAGATTACCAAGCTGGTGCAGGACGCGCCCGGCATGTTCGTTGCCACCACTTTTGCTTCGAACGTCGCGCGGGTCAAAACCCTGGCCGAGGCAGGCCAGGCCGCGGGTCGTTCGATCTGCCTTCTGGGTCGGGCGATGCGGCGGATGATCGAAGCCTCGGCGCTGACCGGTGTTCTGACCGATTTCCCCACGACCATCAGCCCCGAAGAGGCCGAAGACATCCCGCGCCAGAATCTGATGCTGCTGGTGACGGGATCGCAAGGCGAACGCCGGGCGGCATCGGCAGGCCTGTCGCGCGGGAAATACCTGGGGCTGGAACTGGCCGAGGGGGACACGTTTCTCTTTTCCTCGAAAACCATCCCCGGCAACGAACGCGGCGTGATCTCGATCATGAATGCCATGGCCGAAAAGGGCGTCGACGTTTTCGACGACAGCGCCAGTATCTATCACGTCTCGGGCCACGCCAACCGGCCCGATCTGGAACGCATGCACGAATTGATCCGTCCCAGGATGGTGATCCCGATGCATGGCGAATACAGGCACCTGAGGGAACACGCGCGCCTTGCACAATCCTCGAACTTTGCCAGCGTGATTGCCCCGAACGGGTCGATGGTGGACCTGACGGGCGACGCGCCGGACGTGGTTGAATACATCGAAGCCGGGCGGACCTATCTGGACGGCAAAGTACATATCGGTGCCATGGACGGGGTTGTGCGTGACCGTATCCGCATGGCGCTGAATGGCCACGTGCTGGTCACCCTGATCCTGGAAGACAACGAACCCTTGGGCGACCCATGGGTCGAACTGTCGGGCCTGCCCGAAACGGGGGTTTCAAAGGCGCCCCTGACCGACGTTCTGGAAGAGGACCTGAGCCAGTTGATCGGGCGTTCGAAGCGCAAGACGCTGGCCGACGACGATGACCTGGAAGACGACATCCGCCGCGCGGTGCGCAAATCGGCGGATGACGAGATTGGCCGGAAACCTGAAGTGACGGTCGTGATCAGCCGGTTGAGTTAGGCGGGAACGGCTTGAAGTGGGTGTGGCGTGAATTCAGGACAGAACAGTCGCAAAAGCGGCGTCCATGGTTTTCCGCCCATGAATTTTGCGGGTTACATCAAAAGGATAACCTGTTCAGACAGAACGGGTAATTCCGCCATCCACACGGATGCTTTGGCCAGTTATGTATGCTCCTCCGTCCGACGCCAGGAACGCCACGACGCTGGCGATTTCACCCAGTGAACTGCCTTAGCGGCCCAACGGGATCATCGAGCGGAACTCTTCCTTTTCGGGCAGGCTGTCGATAAAGCCCGGCAGCACGTTGTTCATACGAATGTTATCGGCGGCGTACTTGTCGGCAAAGAGCTTGCTGAACGCAGCGAGCCCGGCACGCATTACGCCGGATGTCGGAAAAACCGGGTTCGGTTCGAATGCAGCAAAGGTCGAAATATTGATGATGGCCCCGCCGCCTTGCTTTTGCATTATCGGAGTGACCAACCGGGAAGGCCGCACTGCATTGAGGAAATAGACCTCCATGCCCTCATGCCAGTCGTCGTCTGTCATTTCCAGCACGGGCGCACGGGGACCATGACCCGCTGAATTTACGAGAACGTCGATGCGGCCCCAGTGATTCATTGCGGCATCAACCAGCTTTTGCAAATCTTCCTCGGACTTGTTGGTGCCTGTTATTCCGACGCCGCCCAATTCCTTGGCCAAGCTCTCGCCTTTTCCAGAGGACGAAAGGATACCGACCCGGAATCCGTCTGCCGCCAATGCGCGGGCGCTGTCGGCACCCATACCGGACCCACCGGCTGTGATCAGTGCTACTTTGGACTCGGACACGTCGTCTCTCCCTTCAAGTTCCATTGGTGTAGTCGACAATGTTCATGATGGCGACCCGGCTGTTGCCTGGGGTCAATGTCCGAAAACCAAAATGCCTACGTCAAGCCCAGAATGGCCAAACGCCGACGACTCACCCGGTCTTGCGTTCGGCAAAGCTCATGGCGATGAAGCTGGGCATGTGGTCGCCCATGCCGACCACTTTCTTGCCGCCACGGTCACTTCCGCGTCCGCGTCCGCCGCGTTCGCGCTTTTGTTCCTGCGGCTGTTCCACCGGGGGCTGCTCTGCGGGTTCCGCTTCAACTTCCGCCACCGGTTCTTCCTTGCGGGGTCTGCGGCCACGGCTGCGCTTTGGTGCTTCCTTGGTCTCGTCACCCTCGGCCACAACTGGTGCGGCGGTTTGGTTGGGGCTGTCGGCGCGCGGTATGTCCTTGCCAAGCAGCCGTTCGATGGCCGCCAGGTTCTTATCGTCGACAGGGGCGGAGATCATGATCGTCTTGCCTTCACGTCCTGCGCGCCCGGTGCGGCCGATACGGTGGATATAGTCCTCGGAATGGCTTGGCACATCATAGTTGAACACATGGCTTACCGCCGGAATATCCAGACCACGGGCCGCCACGTCCGACGCCACGAGGAACGTCAGTTCACCGCTGCGGAACGCATCCAGAGTGCGCGTGCGCTGTGACTGGTCCAGATCACCATGGATCGGAGCGGCATTCAGCCCGTGCTTTTTCAACGACTTGGCCACGATGTCGACATCCGTCTTGCGGTTGCAAAAGACGATGGCATTGGTGCAGCTTTCGCCTTCACGCGCGATGATGGCCCGCAAGGTTTCGCGCTTTTCCTTCGCTGCCCGGTCGCGGCGTGAAGGTTTGATCAGCACCACTTCCTGGGCAATCGTTTCCGACGCGGTCGCCTGGCGGGCGACCTCGACACGTGCGGGGTTCGACAGGAAGGTGTTCGTGATCCGCTCGATCTCGGGCGCCATGGTGGCGCTGAAGAACAATGTCTGGCGGGTGAACGGGGTTAGCGAAAAGATGCGCTCGATATCGGGAATGAACCCCATGTCCAGCATCCGGTCGGCTTCGTCCACGACCATGATCTCGATGCCCGTGAGCAACAGCTTGCCACGCTCGAAATGATCCAGAAGACGGCCCGGTGTGGCGATCAGAACGTCCACACCGCGGTCGATCAGAAGATCCTGTTCCTTGAAGGAAACGCCCCCGATCAGCAGCGCCTTGGTCAATTTCACGTTCTGCGAATAGGTGTCAAAGTTCTCGGCCACCTGGGCGGCCAGTTCCCGCGTCGGGCACAAAACCAGTGACCGGGGCATCCGTGCCCGCGCCCGTCCCCGGGCCAGCAGGTGGATCATCGGCAGGGTGAAACCTGCGGTCTTGCCAGTGCCGGTTTGTGCAATTCCCAGAACGTCGCGCCCTTCTAGGGCGGCGGGAATCGCGCCTTCCTGGATCGGTGTCGGGGTTTCGTAGCCAGCCGCCTCAACGGCCTTCAATACCTTTGGCGAAAGTGCCAGATCGGAAAACTTCGTCATATTGGTCCATATGTTACGGACCAATCCTCGGCCCGTCGGCAAAGCGGCACTGGTCCGGATGACCACAAGCTTATCCACAAGCTGCCGCAACTGGATGATGATCTAGTGCATCGCGCGATTGGCGTCAACGTCAGGTGGCAAACAGTTAACAATGAAGTGAAAAATGCCAGAACTGTTTCCGATTCGCACGAAGTGGCTGGTCAGAAATGACATTTCTCAACACGTTGCAACGCAGGGTTATGCACTTGACCCTAGGTCAACTATAGATACACCACTGCATCGGCGTGAACGTGCCGAGTTCATCCCTGTCCCAGCGCGGTTCTGATCTGCAAAAGGGCAGCCTCGATTTTCAGTTCCAAAAGCCGTCGACCCAATTCCGCGGTGGCCAAACCCGGGGCGCCGTCATACCCCGCATCCGCGCCGGGAGGAGGGGCAACCGGCGTGGCCCTGATCCCGTTCGGTGCGACGTACAAAAGCTCGGACGTATCGCGCAACCCGGCGTGCTGTCCGATCTGGGCCACCGAATAACCGTCCTGCAAAAGCGCCGCTTTTTGTCCGTTCGCGTCGTAATAGTCGCCCACATGCAAAACCAGAACCCCGCTGTCCGCCCATTCCTTTGTCAAACGTCTTGCGACACGGGCCTGAGCCCACTGATTGCCAAGGCTGTCGCCGATGAAGAGAATCCGCGTGAACCCGTGGGTCGCAAGGCTGCGCGCGGTGTGTTCCAAAAGGTCCTCAAACACCGGTTCCGGCAAACTCAGGGTGCCCGGCCAGCGCATGTGTCCCGAGGGATGATGACCGGTGTTGCCTTCAGGCACATAGGCAATCACGGGTGCCACCAGTGTGTCGCCAAGTCGGGCTGCAATCTCGCCCGAGGCCTGGCGGACAATGTAATTGTGCTTGCCCAAAATCATGTGCGGGCCGTTCTGTTCAGTTCCGCCTGTCGGAACGATCACCGTGGTGACGCCTGCCTCCAGCGCGGCGGCGACCTCGGTCCAGGTCATGTCTTCCAAATGCGGGCTTTGGGGGGCGGTGTTCGCCGAATGCCCCGGCTGCATCAGAACCACGCCTGCGGTGCTGAACGCAATCAGTGCCAGAAGGGCCGTGCGCCGTGGCGCCCTGGGGCGCATCACGCCCCAGGCCATGCGGAAGGGTTTCAGGTAGATCTCGGTCACCGAACCAAAGGGATTGGGTTCATCGCGCGATATTCCGTATTCAAGCTTTTCATAGCCCTTCGGCACATAAAGCGTGCCAAACACCCAATCCCAAAACGCAAAGATCAGCCCCATGTTCCGATCCCAGTGTTTCCTGTCGATCGAATGGTGGATCTGGTGTTGGGCGGGCGAAATCAGGATGTAGGAAAGCCAGCGCGGATAGGACAGCCAGATCTGGGAATGACGCAGATTATAGCCGATCAGATAGAACGCGAAGATGCCCGCGTTGACGTTCATCACAGTCAGTTCCGATGGCTTGGTCTGGGTCATATAGGTGAACCCGGCCGTCGCCAGACCCATCAAACCGATGGTCGCAAGACCGGTGAACAACAAATCAACCGGGTGCATCCGATAAACCGTCGCAGGCGTCAGAACCTCGGCAGAGTGATGAACCTGGTGAAACTGCCAAAGAACCTCGACTTTGTGCTGCAGATAGTGCGTCGTCCAGACAGCAAGGTCGATGGCCAGAAGGACCGCCAGCGTATAGGCCGCCGCCGTCAGTGGCGTTGGCAAGAACACCGGCGCGTCGCGCACGCCAAATATCGCCTCCAGCCCGCCGCCAAAGGCACCGAACAGGATGTGCCCAAAGATCAGAAGCTGCGCGATGATGCCGTAATAGATCAGCCCGTTCAGCGCGAAAAACATGTAATCCTGCTTGGCCGAACGGTGCAGCCAGACCTTGGGGTCAAAGACGTAACCCAGAAACCCCTTGGATATCCCCTCCGGGCGTGCAGTTTCTTCGCGATAGGAAAAATAGACGTAAGATCCGCCCGCGATCACCAGAGCGGCCAGCAGATACAGGTAAAACGCCTTCTGCGATGGCAAAAGCGGCGCCATCCACGCCGTCATGGTTCCGTTTAAAACCGCGTCGGTAAACATGTCTCAGCCTCGTTGCCCGCCCTTGGCAGCGATGGTGTGCCCCCATCGTTGAAACGAGGTAAATCAAGCCAGTATGGCGATTTTAGGGCGCTATCTGACGCGTTCCGCGATCCAGCGTGTGACAATTTCAGTGTATCGAGAGGGCTTGCCCAGGTCCCTGTTCAGGGGGCCGTGGCGCAACGGAACCGGCAAGACCGTGACCGGTACCGCCAACCTGGCGGCACCTTGGGCAAAATCGCGCGCCATCGGGCAAACTTCGCGTCTGCGCGATGAACAAACGGCCAGCATCGGTGCCCCACCCCGACCCAACCGAGCGGCAGGGGATTGCTGGCGCCAATAGGCCGGATCATCGCCGAAGGCCTTTCGATGCATGCGGCTTGGATTGCCCGCCATCAGCGTTTCCAAATCAAGCGCTGCGGTGTCCAGTATCACCGCCCCGCGTACGGGCTTCATGTCGTGGCGAATTTGAAACGAGCGGTCACCTGCAACGAGTGCTGCAATATGAGCACCAGCCGAATGCCCCATCAGAATAACCCGCGATCCATCACCGCCCCAGCGGGCCGCGCTTTTCTGGATCAGGGCCACAGCGCGCGCGAAATCGACGGCTTGCTGGCCAGGTGGGGTAGGCAGAAGCCGGGTGTTGACCGAAACGAAAACGTATCCCCTGGGCACCCAATGCCGTGACTTCTGGCGCCAGACCGCCCGGTTTGTTTTGTCGCCAAAGTCCCAGGCACCGCCATGGAGCATGACGATAACGGGTGCATTCCGTGTCGCGTCGTCCCAATAGACATCGAAGGTCTGCAACTGATCCCGACCATAAGCAATGTCGGGCGACTTCTGTGGTGCAGCGGCCAAAGACGTCGCCCAAAGGGCGGCAAGGATCAAACCCAGAATAACTCGTGCCATCGCCGCAACCCTCCCTGATGCCCCTCAAAGTATAACGCAAGGGGTTGGGATTTCCGTCGCAGGAATCGTGATTATTCCACCTGCATCTCTTTTGTCGCCGACAAAGTCAGGTCCGGATAGTCCCGCTCGACCCTGTCGATGTCCCACTGAAGGCGTGTCAGGTAAACCACGTCGCCGTCGTTGTCGTGCGCGATATGGCCCTTGTTGGCGTTGATGAAGGTATCCACCTTGTCTTTCGGCCCGGAAACCCATCTGGCCGAGGTAAACTGCGACGGTTCGAACCGGACGGGCAGGCCGTATTCCATCTCGATCCGGCTGGCCAGAACCTGGAACTGCAACTGACCCACGACGCCGACAATGAAGCCCGAGCCGATGGCGGGTTTGAAGACCTTGGCGGCGCCTTCCTCGGCAAATTGCATCAGGGCCTTGTCCAGATGCTTGGCCTTCAGCGGATCGAGGGCCCGCACCGATTGCAGCAGTTCCGGCGCGAACGACGGAATACCTGTGACCCGGATCGCCTCGCCCTCGGTCAGTGTATCGCCGATGCGCAACTGACCGTGGTTCGGAATACCGATGATGTCGCCCGCCCAGGCTTCTTCCGCCAACTCGCGGTCCGACGCCAGAAACAGGACAGGGTTCGAGATTGCCATGGGTTTTTTCGAACGCACGTGATGCAGTTTCATGCCCCGGTTGAAATGCCCCGATGCCAGACGCACGAAGGCCACGCGGTCGCGGTGCTTGGGGTCCATGTTGGCCTGCACCTTGAAGACGAAACCTGCCACCTTGTCCTCGTCGGGCGAAACTTGCCGGGGTTCAGCCGATTGCGGCTGGGGTAGGGGGCCGAAGTCGCCGATCCCGTCCATCAGTTCTTTGACGCCGAACGAGTTTATCGCCGAGCCGAACCAGATCGGCGTCAGCGTCCCGTCCAGAAACGCCTGCCGGTCAAAGGGCGGCAGAAGCTCCCTCGCCATCTCGACCTCTTCGCGGAGCTGTTCCAGCAACGCCTCGGGCACATGCTCGGCCAGTTTCGGGTCATCCAAGCCGTCGATCTTGATGCTTTCGGCGACCTTGTTGCGATCCGACCGCTCCATCAGTTCCAACCGGTCGTTCAGCATGTCGTAGGACCCAAGAAAATCCCGCCCCATCCCGATCGGCCAGGACGCCGGAGTGACGTCTATCGCCAGGTTTTCCTGGATTTCGTCGATGATCTCGAAGGTTTCGCGGCTTTCCCGGTCCATCTTGTTGCAGAACGTCAGGATCGGCAGATCGCGCAACCGGCAGACCTCGAACAGCTTTTGGGTCTGGCTTTCCACCCCCTTGGCGCCATCAATCACCATCACGGCGGCATCGACGGCCGTCAAAGTGCGATAGGTATCCTCGGAAAAATCCGAGTGTCCCGGCGTATCCACCAAATTGAACCGGAACTCGCGAAAATCAAACGACATGGCCGAGGCCGAAACGCTGATCCCGCGGTCCTTTTCCATCTGCATGAAATCCGACCGGGTGCGCCGCGCCTCGCCCTTGGCGCGCACCTGGCCTGCCATCTGGATCGCGCCGCCATAAAGCAGGAACTTTTCCGTCAGCGTGGTTTTGCCCGCGTCCGGGTGCGAAATGATCGCGAACGTCCGGCGCCGAGCAATCTCGGGCGGAAGCGGTGCGGCGTTTGAACTTCGATCTAACATGCAGGCGCATATAGCCACCCCGGCGCGTGCAGGCAATCCGACAGGGAATGTGAATTGACGGATGGTCGCGGGTTTGGCAGGATTGGAACATAACAAGAACTTTTTTACCTTCGGGCAGCCCCGAAACCCCCACAGGGAGATTGACAATGAACACCCAGGAAATTGCCCAGAAGCTTTGCGCGCACTGCCAGAACCATACCGAGGCCCAGGGGCTTCAGGAGCTTTATGCCGACGATGCCGTTTCCATCGAACCGATGGCGCCCGAAGGCATGAACCCGGTCAGCGAAGGCCGCGACGCAATCCAGGCCAAGCACGACTGGTGGGGCGAGAATTTCGAGGTTCACGATTTTGAACTGGAAGGTCCCTTCATCAACGGCGACAAATTCAGCGTGATATTTGAAATGGACGCCACCGACAAGAATTCGGGCCAGCGCTGGAAAGCCAAGGAAGTGGCCCTTTACGAGGTCGAAAACGGCAAGATCGCGCGTGAAAGCTTTTTCATGATGCCGATGGGCTAGGGTGCGGCCAGCGGGTTAAAGCGGACTTTCGCTGCAGACGTCCGAAGTCGGTTTTGAAAGTCCGCGTTCGCTCGCATTCTGCAGGCTCGTGCAGGGATATTTCGAGGTGCAAGTCAGGCACAGTGCCGTTACCATAATTGCTCAGGGTAATGTGGTCCGGTTCACTGATGGCGCTGCGGAAAAAGTTGATTCAATTGTTCCGGTTGGTCGGTGACCGGTTTCCGGGTGCAAGAACACCTAAGCCAGCATTCGACGAATTGGCGATTGTTCACCAGGTCATGAAAGAAGCCAATCAAGTGCTTTGGGTCGATAACTCTGATAAGACGCAATCGATCCTGCTGTTCGGCGAGTATGCAAACATATATGGCCGCCCCCGGGTGAAAATGAAGGAAAATGCGCGGGACTGGATGAACGCAATCCATCCCGAGGACAGACCCGAAGTCGAGGCTGCGCTGCCCTTGCAACTGACAGGCGACTTTGATCTTCAGTATCGTGTGGTCCACGAAGATGGAGCGGTCAGATGGGTGCGAGATATGGCATTGCCGATCCGTCACGTCGATGGATCGCCGGCTTACCTTGCAGGCATCGTTTCAGATGTCACCGACCGTGTCGAGCTTGAAAGACAGACGCGCCACGACCAAAAGGTGAAGGCGGTTGGGGCTTTGGCTGGTGGAATTTGTCATGATTTCAACAATGTGCTGGCTGTAATTCACGGAAACATGGAACTGTCGCTTGATGCGGACCTGCCTGACGAGGTGTCCGAAAACCTTCGCGCGGTGATTGCCGCTTGCGAGCGCGGCGCAACTCTCACGCATCGATTGCTTTCCTACGTACGCAATCAACCGCTTTCGACGGAATCGATCAGCGCCAAATCGTTCATCGAAAGCATCGGCGTTCTTTTGAAGCAAACTCTAACCGAGACCGTCGAACTGGAAATCATTTCCGGTGCGGGGCTTTGGAATTGTGTCGCTGACAGGGGCGAACTGGAAACGGTATTGCTGAACCTGGCGATCAACGGTCGGCACGCCATGATGAAGGATGGAAAGCTCACCATCGAGGTCAATAACACCAGAATTGACGAGGTGTATGCAAATTCACACGACGAGGTGCTGCCCGGGCAGTACGTCTGTTTTTCGGTGACTGACAACGGAGTTGGAATGACGCCTGACGTCGTGGCACAGGCATTCGATCCATTCTTCACGACCAAGGAAGCCGGCAAGGGTTCCGGCCTGGGGTTGTCCATGGCCTATGGTTTCGCCAAGCAGTTGCGCGGGCACCTAAAGATCTACTCCGAGCCGGGTGTGGGAACGACGGTCAAACTCTACCTGCCCCGCGCCAAAGACAGCGAGCCCAAGCAATTCGAAGGCCTCTCCAAGCTTGATCCAAGTGTTCTCAAAGACAAATCCGTGCTTTTGGTGGACAACGACGACGATGTGCGCAGAACTGTGGAACTGCAATTGCGGGCATTTGGTTGCAGAATAAAGTCGACGGGCAATCCCGAAGACGCGTGGTCCTGCATCTCTCTGGGCGAAACCTTCGACCTTGCTGTTCTGGATGTCGTACTTGGTGGCAACTTGAGCGGACCTGAATTGGCGAAACGCATTGAAGACGCCTTGCCGGAGGCGAAGATCTTGTTCATTTCAGGCTTTACCGAGAACGGGATCATTCACGACGGCGTTCTTGATGTCGGTGTCACGCTTGTCCAGAAGCCTTTCACCAAAGAAGAACTGCTGGCAGGGTGTTTGCGCGTACTCGCCAATTCAAAGAAATGACATCGCTGATTTCTGTCGAAGGTGTGATTGACGCCTTCCGGATTTGTTGATTTCCGAACACGTGCATTTGGGCATTTTGCTTTGAGTCCAAAGACAAGACCGACAGTTTGCGCTCAATCCCGACATTGGAAGTGCTAGTTCGTGCTGGTATGGCGGGCGGTCCCAAGCCAGTCTTTGGAAATCAAATCCCGCGCACCATCTCCTCAAGCTTTTTCAGTTCCGCTTCAGGCCCGTGGCGGCCGAAATTTGTTCCCGCCCGCCGGTCCCAATAGGCGGCGTTGCTGGTGTCGCCCTCCAATCGGTGCAACATGGCGTGAATCGCATCGAACACAGGTTCGCCTTCATGAGCCTGCGCAATCTCGTGGGCCATGGTCCAGTCGGCGTCATGGAAAAAACCGCTTTCCCGGATCAATTCCAGCGCGCGAAGCGCCTCGGTTTTGTCTGGCATAGGATGTCTCCCGGATGTTAGTCGAAAGTAAGGATAGGGAGTACGATATGGATCTGGGCATCAAGGGCAAGCGGGCACTGGTTTGTGCATCATCGAAGGGACTTGGGCGGGGGTGTGCCGAGGCACTGGCGCAAGCCGGCGTCGATCTGGTGATCAACGCACGCGGAGAAGAGGCATTGGCGGCAACAGGCGAAGCAATCCGCGCCGCCCATGGCGTAAATGTCACCACCGTCGCAGGCGACATCTCTGCGGACGAGGATCGCGCCAAGGTGTTGGCGGCGGCTGGCGACATCGACATCCTGGTCAACAACGCCGGAGGTCCACCGCCCGGTTTGTGGTCGGACTGGGAACGTGAGGATTTCATCAAGGCACTGGACGCCAACATGCTGGCACCGATTGCAATGATCAAAGCCCTGGTTCCGGGGATGATGGAAAGGGGCTGGGGCAGGGTGGTCAACATCACGTCGCAATCGGTGCGCGCGCCAATCCCGGTTCTTGGGCTGTCAAACGCCGCGCGCACCGGGCTGACCGGATACGTGGCGGGCACGGCGCGGCAGGTGGCGCCTTCGGGCGTTGTCATGAATAACCTGTTACCTGGCATTCATGCCACTGACCGGGCCGACAGCCTTGATGGCGGTATGGCAAAGTCTGAGGGCATCTCGATTGAAGAGGCGCGCGCGCGGCGCAGCGCCACGATCCCGGCGCGCCGCTATGGCACGCCCGCGGAATTTGGGGCTGCGTGCGCGTTTCTCTGCTCCGAACACGCGGGGTTCATTGTTGGCCAGAACCTTCTGCTGGATGGCGGTGCGACCAATTTGACCATGTAGTCGATAAACCGCGCCAAACCCTTGCTCTGCAAGGGCCGGGTTGCTATCTCGCTGTAATCCCGAGCAATCTTATCGGGAATTAGGACGAGGCGACGTGACGGGGTCAGAAGAAGGATTGACGGTCGAGGGGCTGACGCGGCAATTCGCCGGCCGCGAAGTCGTCTCGGATGTCTCGCTTCGGGTGTTGCCGGGGCAGGTGACCTGTCTTTTGGGGCCTTCGGGCTGCGGCAAGTCGACCACGCTTCGCATGATCGCAGGGGTGGATCGCCCAGACCGGGGATCGGTTCGCGTGGATGGCCGGGTTCTGAGCGACGCCCAGACCCATGTCGCCCCGGAATTGCGCCATGTGGGACTGATGTTTCAGGACTTTGCCCTGTTTCCGCATCTGAGTGTTGCCGAAAACGTGGCGTTCGGCCTGACGGGTAGCAAAAGCGAAAAACACCGCCGGGTCGAGGATATGCTGGAGCGGGTCCATCTTGAGGGGTTCGGCGCGGCCTATCCGCACGAATTGTCCGGCGGCGAACAACAGCGCGTCGCACTTGCCCGGGCGATTGCGCCAAAACCTCGCATCATGCTGATGGACGAACCGTTTTCGGGTCTGGACAATCGTCTGCGCGACGGCATCCGCGACGAAACTCTGGACATTTTGAAAGAAGAAAACACCGCCGTTGTGCTGGTCACCCATGAACCTGAAGAAGCCATGCGGATGGCCGATGAAATCGCCTTGATGCGAGGCGGAAAGGTGATTCAGACCGGCGCGCCTTACAACGTCTATAATTCGCCGGTTGATCGTCAGGCGGCGGCATTTTTCAGCGATGTCAACGTGATACGGGGCACTGTTGAAGGCGCCCTGACCGACACCGCTTTTGGCGTCTTCCTGGTGCCTGGTGTCGAGGACGGCACCGAGGTTGAAATCGTGATCCGCCCCCAGCACCTCAGGATCGACTTTGACCGCGATGGCAAGGGGCCGCATCCCACTCCCGAAGATGGCGTTCCGGCACGCGGCACGGTGGTGCGGGCGCGCTATATGGGTCACGAAAGCCTCATTGAGTTCAGGATGGACCACGACAGATCGACCCTGAGGGCCAGCGTGCCCTCGGTCTTTCTGCCACAACCCGGCACAGCGCTTTGGCTGATGTTCCGGCGCGGCCGGTGCTTCGTGTTTCCCTTGGGCTAGGTGTCAAGACTGGCAAGATAATCTGCCAGCGTCTTTCCGGGGTCTTCGGTGAAAGCGTCGAAGCTGACATCCAGGGTGGTGATGCGGTCAACGCGGAAGACGCGAAAATCGCGCTGCGTTTCGCACCAGGCCGTCAGAGTCCAGACCCGGCCCCAGTATTCGATCTGAAGCGGGCGCACCCTCAACTGACTTTGGCGACCTTCGTGATCTGAGTAGGTGATGTCGACTTTGCGCCGGGATCGGATCGCGGCCCTCAAGGGGGCCATGTGGACAAATCCGCGCGCGGGGTCTTCGAAGGGATATATCGCAAACCCCCAATCGGCCGCCGGGGCGGCGCGATCTTCGGGAAGGGCGGCGTCGATTTTTCCCGACAAACTGGCGGCTGCGGCCTGCAAGGCGGGATCGGAGGCCTTTCCAACAACCGACAACCCAAGATGCAAGGCCTCAAGTTCGTCCAGCGTCAGGTTGATCGGGGGCAGGGTGATTGGCGCCGTCATCACATAGCCAAGCCCGCGTTCGCCCTCGATCGGCAGGCGGCTGGCAATCAGCGCGTCCATGTCGCGATAAATGGTACGAAGCGATACCCCCAGTTTGTCCGCCAGATCCCGGCCACGGTGAAGCCGCCCGTCGCGCAGGATCTGGATCAGGTCAACAAGGCGGTCCTTGCGTTTCATGGGGCTCGAATCAGTTCTGGCTTCAACTGACATTATCTTGTCAGTAGTACACGATCACCCTGAATTTCGCGGGCTTTCGGTCTTTGCGTCTTTCCCTTGACCGACGGCTCGCCTACATAAGCCCCGATAGATTTCAGGGAGAGAGACCCATGCTGAACAATATTGGCCTTCCCGGCCTGCTTTTGATCGCTGTTGTCGTGCTGGTCCTGTTTGGACGCGGCAAGATTTCTTCGCTGATGGGCGAAGTTGGCAAGGGCATCACCGCTTTCAAGAAAGGCGTCGACGAGGGCAAGAAGGAAATCGAGGACGAAGCCGCCGAGGCCGCGCTTGATGTCACGCCCGAAGAGGAAGAAAAGGACAAGGCCTGATCCGGCCCGGTAACCCATGTTCGATCTGAGTTGGGGCGAACTGCTGATCATCGGCGTCGTTGCGCTGATCATCCTTGGCCCGAAAGACCTTATGGGAATGTTTCGCACTCTTGGCCGGATGACGGGCAAGGTGCGTAAAATGGCGCGCGAATTTCAGCGTGCCATGGAGGATGCCGCGGACGAAAGCGGCATGAAGGAAACCGCCAAGGATCTGAAGTCGATGACATCGCCTTCGAAGATGGGGTTGGACAAGTTGAACGAGGCGGCGGACAAGTTCGACAAGTGGGATCCGACGAAACCGTCGAAAAAGGCCAAGGACATCGGGGAAGAAACCGCGAAACTGTCCGAGGAACGCGCCGAAGCCGCGCGGAAAATCCGCGAAGCGACGGCCAAGAAGGCAACCGAGCGGCTTGAGGCCGAAAAAGCCGCCGCCGCCGAAGCGGCAGAGGCCGCCGAGCCTGCGCCCAAGCCCGAGGACACTGCATGAGCACCTCGGAAGACGAAATCGAGGACAGCTCGGCCCCCCTGATCGAACATCTTGCCGAACTGCGCACCCGGCTGATCCGCTCGGTGCTGGCTTTGGTCGTCGGCATCGTTCTGGCCTTCGTCGTGGCCGAGCCGATCCTGCAGTTCCTCTTGGCCCCGATCGAGGAAACGCTGCGCAATCTCGGTGATCCCGCACCGACGCTGCAATACACCAGCCCGCAAGAGTACCTGTTCACGCTGTTTCGCATCTCGATGGTGTTCGGCTTTGCCCTGGCCTTTCCCGTGATCGCACACCAACTGTGGCGGTTCGTGGCACCTGGACTTTACCGCACTGAAAAGTCGGCGTTTTTGCCATTTATCCTGGCTTCACCGATCATGTTCATGCTGGGGGCGGCGTTTGCCCATTTCATCGTCACGCCTTTGGCGATGAACTTTTTCCTGGGCTTCGCGGATGTGTCGTCGATCTTTGCCAATCTCCTGAGCGGGTCGGTCGAGAATTTGCCACCCGATGCCGCCATCGTGCCGGAAACGACCGAAGGTGTGCGGATCACCTTTTTCGGCAAAGTGAACGAGTCGCTCGACATCACGTTGAAATTCATCATGGCCTTCGGGTTGTGTTTTCAGCTTCCGGTTCTTTTGACGCTGATGGGCAAGGCGGGGCTGGTATCGGCCCGTGGGCTGGGCAACATGCGCAAATACGCGATGGTCGGCATTCTGGTTCTGGCCGCCCTGGTCACGCCGCCTGACGTGGTGACGCAACTGATCCTGTTTGTCGTGGTCTATGGGCTTTACGAAGTGTCGATCCAGCTTGTGCGGATGGTCGAAAAGAAGCGCGTGCAACGGCTTCGGGAAGAAGGTGTCCTGGGCGAAGACGAAGACCTGTATTCCGAGTTCGACGACGATGAGGACGAGGACGAAGGCGAAGGCGAAGACCCGGACAAGGCGACATGAGCGATCCGATGGACCGTATTGCGGCTGCCCTTGAACGGATGGCGCCAGCCCCCTTAAAGGCGCCCGATTTCAAGGTGGCGGATGCCTTTGTCTGGCACGTCTCTCCGGACCGGCTGGAACCCGTGGACCAGGTGAACCGGGTCGAGATCGACCTGTTGATCGCGATCGACCGGGCGCGCGACATCCTTTTGGACAATACACGCCAGTTTGCCCGGGGGCTTTCGGCCAACAACGCGCTTCTTTGGGGATCGCGCGGCATGGGAAAATCCAGTCTCGTAAAGGCCGCGCATGCAGCGATTCTGGCCGAGGGGCTGCCTTTGAAGATCGTTGAAATCCAGCGCGAGGATCTGCCCTCGGTCGGACGTCTTCTGACGCATCTGAGGGGGGCCAAGGAACGGTTCCTTCTGTTCTGCGACGACCTTTCGTTCAGCCATGACGACCAGCACTATAAGTCCCTGAAAGCGGTTCTGGACGGCGGCATCGAGGGGCGACCCGAGAACGTCATCTTCTATGCCACATCGAACCGCCGTCACCTGATGCCGCGCGACATGATCGAGAACGAACGATCCACGGCGATCAGCCCCTCGGAAGCAGTCGAGGAAAAAGTGTCGCTGTCGGATCGGTTCGGGCTTTGGCTGGGTTTTCATCCCTGTAGTCAGGACGAGTATCTTGCGATGATCCGCGGCTATTGCGATGCCCATGGGGTCAGGATCGACGACGACAGGCTGCGGGCCGAGGCGATCGAGTGGCAGGCCACACGCGGGGCACGGTCAGGACGGGTGGCCTGGCAATATTTCACCGATTTGGCCGGTCGAGAGGGTGTGACGCTATGAGAATGATTGCCGCGGCGGTCCTGGCGTTTGCCGTTTCAGGTGCCGCACTGGCCCACGAGGGCGTAAAAAAAAACCGGCCGTGAAAGCGCGCATGCATGTCATGGGGCAGATCGGGGCCGCGACCGAGGTTTTGGGCAAGATGGCCAAGGGCGAAACGCCGTTTGACGCCAATGTGGCACAGGCCTCGGCGGCCGAGATCGCAAGGTTGTCAGGCGAGATCGACGCGCTGTTCACGGCCGAGGAGACCGATCCGAAATCCGAAGCTTTGCCGAAGATATGGGTCAGTTTCAGCGATTTTTCGGCGAAATCCAAATCGTTGCAGGAGGCAGCCACCGAGGCGGCGAACGGAGTGTCGTCGCCCGATGATCTTCCATCCGCTCTGCAAGGGATCGGAGCGGCTTGTCAGTCGTGTCACAAGGTTTATCGCAAACCCTGACTATTTTCGGAAGCTGTCAAGGCTGACGACTTCGCCGTCGCCGTCCGGCTTGTCGGCGTCGTCGTCAAGATCCTCGACCGGGGTGGGTGCGGGCGAATCTTCGTCTTCCTGGGTCTCGAACCGCAGGCCGAACTCGACCGATGGATCGACAAAGGTGCGGATCGAATCGTAAGGGACATAAAGCGGTTCCGGCTGATCGCCGAAGTTCAGCGTGACCGAGAACCCGTCGTCGGTGACATCCAGGTTGTCGAACCAGTGCTGCATGACGATGGTCATTTCTTCGGGATAACGATCCGACAGCCAGTCCGCGATCTCGACATCCGGGTGCAAGGTGTCGAAGGTGATGAAGAAATGGTGCTGTCCAGGCAGACCATTTTCGGCAATGTCACTCAGAACCTCCTGAATGAGCCCCCGCATCGCGCGGTGCATGAGCGTGCCATAGTCGATCGTGCGGGTCATCCCATCTCCCATGTGGACAGGGTCAGAATACGAGATTCGGGGTCGATGAAAAGGCGACTTTTGTGGATAATCAGTTAACGGGCTGAGATGAGCATGTTTTGCGGGCAGGCGGGCAGTCCGATACAAGATCACTCCAGTCGTGACACGCTGGGAGCCAGTTCACGCAACAGCTTGCGTTTCATGGCGCGGGCGTAATCCGCATAGCTGTCGGTGATTTCGACGAATGCGAAGGGGCCGCGAATGACTTGCGTGCGAAAATAGGCCACGGGATCGGGACGCGCCCCGGCCACGACCAGCCCGTTCACCGTGATACCCCGGGATCCGACGGCCATCGAAATCGGCAAGACCTCGGGCCCCGCGTTTGAAATGCCGTCGCCGGATATGTCGATGACCTTGCGCCGACAGGTGACGCCGGGTTGCTGAAACATGTACTCGGCATGAAGAAGCGCTTCGGAAACCGAAGTGTCGGCCATCCAGAACCCCCGGTCGATGGTGATCAGGTTTTCAACGAAACCGACCACGCTTTCCCGGTCGCTCAGAAAGCTCCACCCGATGGTCTGGCGTTGCTGGCCGCTGCCGCCCCATTGGGTAACGGTGACCATCAAACCCCCTGGCATCCAGCCGATCAGGTCAATTACCTCGTCGTCCAGAAAGGCATCGCCAATGCCGTTGCGCATCAGTCGATATTCGAACTTGTCCACCGACCGCGAAACATCCAGCGCGATGACCAGGGCCATTTCGCACGCCAGAAGGCGCACCGGCAAAAAGCAGAGCAATATGGCAAGGCAGATCGGTTTCACGACCGAAAGCTTAGGATATTGGCGGAGTTTGGCAAATCACAGATAAGAGGGAGTAGGATGCAAGCTTTTGTTGCCAGGTGCCTGTTTGTCTGGTGGAAGGTGCCGGATTCTGTTGCCAGGCTCCGGCGGGCCCCGCCTTACGCGGCTAGGCGCAAGGGCTTAAAGTTCGATCTTGCGCACTGCTTAAGCAGCGAGCGCGACCGGAGCACGGTTGTTATTGGCAACTGTACTTTACGGACCGATAACGGTGGTACCTCACCGAGACAAAGCAAACCCCTTTAGACGTCCGTCGATCCTATTTCGGCCCCCTGATCCCCCAATAAGGGATATTTGGTGGAGCCGCCGGGTACCGCCCCCGGGTCCGATCCGCTTATTACGAGCGCGTTTATGTCCATAGTTCCCTTTGGAGGAACTCTGTGAATATAAGGGCGCCAAGTGGATTTGGGAAGGGTTTCGGCGACTTTGTCGCCGATCCGGCGGGGGGACGCTGTCCCCCCGCAACCCCCCTGGAGTATTTTTGACAGGAAGAAGGAGCGAGGCAGATGCGGGCATTGGTTGTCGAAAAGGACGAAGACGGCAAAGCCACCGCTGCGGTGCAAGAGATCGACGAAGATCGACTGCCCGACGGCGACGTTACGGTTGCGGTCGAGTATTCGACAGTGAACTACAAGGATGGTCTGTGCATCGGCCCGGGCGGCGGCCTTGTGCGAAATTATCCCCATATCCCGGGCATTGATTTTGCCGGCACCGTCGAAGCTTCGGATGATGCGCGTTATGCGCCGGGCGACAAGGTCGTGCTGACCGGCTGGCGCGTGGGCGAGGCTCATTGGGGTGGATATGCCGAAAAAGCCTGTGTGAAGGCCGATTGGCTGGTCCCATTGCCCGAGGGTCTGGATACCCGCGCCGCCATGGCCGTGGGGACGGCCGGGTTCACGGCGATGCTGGCTGTGATGGCGCTTGAGGATCACGGGCTGGCCCCCGAAAAAGGCGAGGTTCTGGTGACAGGTGCGGCTGGCGGCGTTGGCTCGGTTGCCACCGCGATACTGGCCAATCTTGGATATGAAGTGGCCGGGGTAACCGGGCGGCCGGATACGGCTGAATATCTGAAAGGTCTTGGAGCGAGCCGGATCGTGCCGCGCGAGGACCTGGCCGAGACGGTGAAGCGCCCCCTGGAAAGCGAATCCTGGGCAGGCTGTGTCGATGCGGTGGGTGGCGCGATGCTGGCGCGGGTGTTGGGTCAGATGAAGTATGGCGGTTCGGTCGCGGCGGTTGGACTGGCAGGCGGCGCCGGGCTTCCCGCGACGGTCGTGCCGTTCCTGTTGCGCGGTGTGAACCTTCTGGGCATCGACAGTGTGATGCAGCCCTATGACAACCGGCTGCGCGCCTGGCAGCGGGTGGCCAGTGATTTGCCCCCTGGTAAGCTTGAGGCGATGATACAGCCCGCGACACTGGACGATCTGCCGAGACTTGGGGCGGACATCCTGAAAGGTCAGGTCAAGGGCCGCGTCGTGGTCGATGTCAACGCGTGACTGAGCATCGCTTGAGCGATTGGGGCTTTGAATTTTCCGATACAAGGGTTCGCTGAAACCCGCTAGACAAAGTAAAAAGGCAAGGAGAGGCAGCATGAGCCTGGCATTCGTATTTCCCGGGCAGGGCGCGCAGACCATTGGTATGGGGCGTGATCTGGCCGAGGCTTATCCAGCAGCGAAGGCGGTTTTTGACGAGGTGAACGAGGCTCTGGGCGAGGATTTGTCAGGGCTGATCTGGGAGGGGGACGCCGAGACGCTGACCCTGACCGAGAACGCGCAACCGGCGTTGATGGCGACCTCGATGGCAGCGGTGCGCGCTCTTGCGGCCGAAGGGGTCGAGTTGACGGCAGCGGCTTATGTGGCGGGGCATTCGCTGGGCGAGTATTCGGCACTTTGCGCTGCGGGGTCCCTGGGGTTGGCCGATACGGCACGCCTGTTGCGCATAAGGGGGCGGGCCATGCAGACGGCCGTTCCGGTGGGCGAAGGCGCGATGGCGGCGATCCTGGGGCTGGATTTTCCGACGGTTGCCAAGCTTGCTCAGGATGCCACCGAGGGCGAAGTGTGCCAGGTCGCCAACGAAAACGACCCGATGCAGAACGTGGTGTCGGGCAACAAGGCCGCGGTCGAACGCGCCGTGGAGTTGGCCAAGGAGCGAGGCGCCAGACGGGCGCTGATGCTGCCGGTGTCGGCACCGTTTCATTGTGCCTTGATGACCCCTGCCGCAGCCGAAATGGCGCAGGCCCTGGACGGTGTGGAAATAAAGGCGCCAGAGGTTCCCGTTGTGGCCAATGTTCTGGCCGCGGGCGTCACGAATCCGACGGTGATCCGTTCGTTGCTGGTCGATCAGGTTTCGGGACGGGTGCGCTGGCGAACGTCGGTCGAGTGGATGGTCGAACGGGGTGTAACGCGATTCTGGGAGCTTGGGGCCGGAAAAGCCCTCTCGGGCATGATCCGGCGGATTGCGAAAGAAGCCGAGACTCGGGCTGTGGGAACGGCGGGCGAAGCTGCAGAAGCGGCAGGTAGTCTGTAGCCGAAATTGGGCAAAGCCTCCCGGTGGCCTTGTGGCAAGTTCCACCAGAGACAGGTAGAAATCAGAAGAAGGACAGGCGATGTTTGATCTGACAGACAAAACGGCTTTGATAACAGGCGCTTCGGGCGGCATCGGGGCGGCGATTGCGCGTGCTTTGCATGATGCCGGGGCCGTTGTCGGCCTGTCGGGTACGCGGGTCGACCCTTTGGAGGCCCTGGCGGGGGACCTTGGCGCGCGGGCCCATGTTCTGCCCTGCAATCTTTCCGACAATGCCGCTGTGGCCGGCTTGGTGAAAGAGGCCAGTGAGGCCATGGGGTCGGTCGATATTCTGGTCAACAATGCCGGGATAACGCGGGACAACCTTTTCATGCGCATGTCGGAAGACGAGTGGGATCAGGTTCTGCAGGTAAACCTTAGAAGTGCAATGGTTTTATCCAAAGGCGTGATCCGGGGGATGATGAAGGCCCGTTGGGGGCGGATCGTGAATATCTCGTCGATCGTGGGGGCAACGGGCAATCCCGGCCAGGCAAACTATGCGGCTTCGAAGGCCGGGTTGGTGGGAATGTCCAAAAGCCTTGCCTATGAGGTCGCGAGCCGGGGAATAACTGTGAATTGCGTGGCGCCCGGATTTATCACGACGGCCATGACCGACAAGCTGAGCGACGATCAAAAAGCGGGTATTCTGGCCCAGGTGCCTGCGGGGCGGATGGGAGAGGCCGATGAGATCGGTGCCGCCGTACGGTATCTGGCAAGCCCGGAAGCGGGCTATGTGACCGGAACCACGTTGCATATCAATGGCGGAATGGCCATGCTGTGATCGGGCAGGCGGTGCATCATATCATTTGCTTTTCGAAATCAGACGGTATATGCGGCGCCCATCCCAGCCGGGGTCCTGAAATGGCCCGGCTGTTTTTCGTCCCGCGAAAGGGGCGGATCAAGAAGAGCCGGGACTTTGACCCGAGGAAAACGTGAGGACTTACTATGAGCGACATCGAAGAGCGCACGCGCAAAATCGTCGTCGAGCATCTGGGCGTTGAAGAGAACAAAGTGGCTGAAAACGCCTCGTTCATCGACGATCTTGGTGCCGACAGCCTGGATACAGTTGAGCTTGTGATGGCTTTCGAGGAAGAATTCGGGATTGAGATTCCGGACGACGCTGCCGAAACGATCCAGACCTTCGGCGATGCCGTGAAGTTCATTAAGGATGCCGCTTAACACGCGGATACGGTGAGATTTTTTGATTCGGCTCCGACTGTGTTCGGGGCCGTTTTTCTATGTCTGGGGTATGATCGCGGCAGGGTCCGTTGAACCGACGTTCTGCGCGACGCCACTCGGGACGCCAATTGCGAAATCGTTGAGGCGGGAATGCGCCTTCGCCAGATTGCAGAGGGTGCGGGCGGCGTGTATGTCTTCAAAAAGTGCAAAGACAAAGGGGTTTGGGCATGCGTCGGGTCGTGGTTACTGGACTGGGAATCGTTTCGCCTTTGGCATCAGGAATCGAACAGACCTGGAGTCGGCTTCTTGACGGCCAATCGGGTGCCGGGACGATCACGCGCTTTGATGCCAGCCACCTGGCGACAACCTATGCTTGTGAAGTGCCACGGGGCGATGGGTCGGACGGTACGTTCAACCCTGATGATTGGCTGGCGCCGAAAGAGCAGCGCAAGGTGGATGAATTCATCACCTATGGCATCGCGGCGGCGGAACAGGCCGTTCAGGACGCAGGCTGGACACCAAGCGATACCGAAAGTCTTGAACGCACTGGCGTCATGATCGGTTCGGGCATCGGCGGGTTGCAGTCAATTGCCGAAACCGCCGTTTTGCTGAAGGAGCGTGGGCCACGACGGGTGTCACCGTTCTTTATTCCGGGTGCTCTGATCAACCTTGTCTCGGGTCAGGTGTCCATCAGATATGGCTTCAAGGGGCCGAACCACGCGGTTGTGACGGCGTGCTCGACAGGGGCACATGCCATTGGCGATGCGTCGCGGTTGATCATGCTTGGCGATGCCGATGTCATGATTGCCGGTGGCGCGGAAAGCCCGATCTGCGAGATCGGGATCGCCGGGTTCAATGCCTGCAAGGCTTTGTCGACCAAGCGGGCCGATGAGCCCCAGAAGGCCAGCCGCCCTTATGATGCGGATCGGGACGGGTTCGTGATGGGCGAAGGCGCTGGCGTGGTGGTGTTGGAAGAATACGAGCACGCCAAGGCGCGGGGCGCCAAGATCTATGCCGAGATTCTGGGGTATGGCCTGTCGGGCGATGCCTATCACATCACCGCCCCCTCGGAAGACGGCGAAGGTGGTGAACGGGCCATGCGAAACGCCTTGAATTCGGCAGGACTTCAGGGGGCGGATGTGGATTACATCAATGCCCATGGTACGTCGACCATGGCGGATACGATTGAATTGGGCGCAGTCGAGCGTGTGATGGGCGATGCGGCCAAGGGGGCAACGATGAGTTCGACCAAATCCTCGGTCGGGCATTTGCTGGGGGCCGCAGGCGCGGTCGAAGCGATTTTTTGCATCCTTGCCTTGCGCGATCAGGCGGCGCCGCCGACGATCAACCTGGACAATCCGGCGATTGAGCCCAAGCTGGATTTGGCTCCGAATGCCAAACGCGAGCGTGAGATTACCGTGGCCTTGTCGAACAGCTTTGGCTTTGGCGGCACCAACGCGTCCTTGGTCATGGGACGGATTGATCGCTGATGTGGCGCAATCTGGCATCGAACCTGTTAACGGTTCTGATCGTTGCGCTGGTCGCGGTGGCCGGGGTGATTGGCTGGGGGCAGACGCAGTATGTGGCGCAAGGTCCTTTGGAAGAGCCGATCTGCCTGCAGGTTCCGCGCGGCGGGTCGATGGCGCGTGTAGCCACGGATCTTGAGGCTCAGGGTGCCGTTTCGAGTGCGACGATCTATCGGCTTGGGGCGCAGTATTCGGGCCTTTCGCCGCAATTGAAGGCCGGGTCGTTTTTGATACCGGCCGGAGCCTCGATGCAGGAGATCGTGCGAGAAATCACTGGCGACGGATTGTCGACCTGTGGCACCGAGGTGGTTTTTCTGGTGTCGGTCAACAGCCAGTCGGTGCGGTTGCGCGAGCTGAATGCAACGACCCAGGAATTCGAGGTGGTGGCCGAGTTTGATCCCAAGGTCGAAGAGGAACGCCCGGCACCCTATCTTGAAGCCCTGGACGATGTGGCGACGAGGTTCCGTCTGGTGGTCGCGGAAGGCGCCACCAGTTGGCAGATTGTCGAAGCCTTGCGGTCCAGTGATTTGTTCGAAGGTGACGTGGATGCGGTTCCGGACGAGGGATCGCTTGCGCCAGATGGGTACGAATTTCGTCCCGGGGCGGATCGGCTGGACATTCTGACCCAGATGGCGCGGGCGCAGACCGATCGCCTTCGGGCCGCCTGGGAGAACCGATCCGAGGATACTCCGGTGGAAACGCCGGAGGAAGCACTGGTGCTGGCGTCGATCATCGAAAAGGAAACGGCTTTGGGCGAAGAACGCCCGCTGGTGGCGAGCGTTTTTGCCAACCGGTTGAAGCGTGGCATCAAGTTGCAGACGGACCCGACGGTGATTTACGGGGTGACCGAGGGCAAGGGTGTCCTGGGGCGAGGATTGCGGCAGAGCGAGTTGAGGGCCGAGACGCCATGGAACACCTATGTGATCGAGGGCTTGCCGCCGACGCCAATTGCGAATCCGGGGCGGGCCTCGATCGAGGCGGCGTTGAACCCGGCTGAGTCGGATTACATCTTTTTCGTCGCAAAATCGCTTGATCCCAGGGACGGGCACAACTTTGCTGCGACATTGGACGAGCACAATCAGAACGTCGCGGCGTACCGGGCATTGGAGCGCGCCAATCAGTAAGCCGTTATGGGCACTGGATAATCCTCCGGCGTTTACCGATCGTTAACTCCACCGTACGCTATTTGTCAATTTAATCAACCACTTAGCCATTGACACAGCGAGCGATCCGACGTATACTTTTAGGCAAGATAGGAGACGTGACGAAGCGGCATTGGGGTGCTCCCCGCTGCCGCTTTTTCTTTCCTGATACCTAAGCCGGGGGGCGTCGAGATGACAGACGATCCTTCTATTATTGCCGGGACATTCCAATCGCGCCGGATGCTCGATCAGAGTGAAAAGGCAATGGAAGATATCCTGGCGGCCTTTGAACTGATGGCCGAGCGGATGTTGGCGGGTGACAACGAGATGTCGTTGTCCGAGTTGACAAAAGCCCGGATTTCGCTCGCGCAGGTACGCTCTCAATTGGTTGATGAGGTGAACAAGCATGAAAACCGCATTCTACAATCAAAGGGACTCGTCGCTGACGCCCCCCTTGATTTCGACAAGATCCGAGGTGAGATCGGGCGCCGCCTTGATTGCATCCGCGAGGCGGAAGCAGCAGATTGAGTTTATCTCGGGGCTGTCGGACGATGCATTGCGTGGCTTGCCTTATCTGTTCGATTTCTGGGCCTTACCGCATCAGGTGCCGCCCGAGGGGGACTGGAAGACCTGGATCGTGATGGGTGGACGCGGTGCCGGCAAGACGCGGGCCGGGGCGGAATGGGTGCGCGGCCAAGTCGAAGGTGCCTTGCCCTATGACGAGGGGCGTGCGCGCCGGGTTGCCTTGGTTGGCGAGACATTTGATCAGGCGCGTGACGTGATGGTCTTTGGCGACAGCGGCATCCTTGCCTGTTCGCCACCCGACCGTTGTCCGAAATGGGAGGCAGGTCGTCGACGGCTGGTGTGGCCGAACGGCGCCGTGGCGCAGGTGTTTTCCGCGCACGATTACGAGGGTCTGAGGGGGCCGCAGTTCGATGCTGCCTGGGTGGACGAAATCGGCTGCGCGGCCATCGACAAGGGTACGAACCAGCCGAACAAGTTCCTTGATCCCAAGTCGTCGGAATCCTCGTTGCCCAAGTATTCTTCTGGCGCGCGCGATGATTTGATACAGATGCAGTATATGCGCGCGCTGTCCGAGTATTGGAAGGCACCGGAAAACAACCCGGTGTCGTCGGTCTATGCGTCGCCGATGATTACCACCGACCGGATGTTTGTCTGGGCCTGGGATGCGCGGCCTTATCCGATTTTTCCCGCCGACGCCGAAAGCTGGAGCGATGGCGAGAATTATGCGCGCGGGCATTGGCTGAACGGGCGTGTGACCGCGCGGTCGCTTGCTGGCGTGATTGCTGAACTCTGCGCCGATGCTGGCGTCACGGATGTTGACGCAAGCGGCGTTTATGGGCTGGTTCGGGGTTACGCGCTTGAAGGTGGCGAAGAAGCACGCGCGGCGATGCAGCCGTTGCTTTTGGCCTTTGGTGTTGACGCGATCGAACGGGACGGTGTGCTGTCGTTTCGCAACCGCGACGGTGTGGCAAATCGTGAGATCATCGAAACCGATCTTGCCTGGGGTGAAGCGCCGTCCTTGTTGAACAGGACGCGCGCGCCCGATGCCGAAGTGTCGGGGCGAGTGCGGTTGACCTTTGTCGATGCCGATGGCGACTATGAGGTGCGGGGGTCCGAAGGGATATTCCCGGATGAGGCGACCGTTGGAGTTGCCCGCAGCGAATTGCCGTTGGCCCTGACAAGTGGCGAAGCGCGCGCGGTTGTGGAACGCTGGTTGGCCGAGGCGCGCGTGGCACGGGACGGTGTGTCGTTCGCGCTGCCGCCGTCGGCTGAACTGGCTGCCGGAGATGTGGTCGAAATTGCAGGCGACAGCTATCGCATCGACCGTGTCGAAGAGGCGGGGCTGAAACAGGTCGAAGGCGTTCGGATCGAACGCGGGCTTTACCGCAGCTTTCCCTCGGACGACGGATTTGCAGCGCCTAAACCCGTCGTTGCCGCCTTGCCGGTCTGGGCCGAAGTCATGGACTTGCCGCTTTTGCGTGGCGACGAAAACCCGGAGGCGCCGTGGGTGGTGGCGAGTTCCGAGCCATGGCCGGGTGCGGTGGCGGTCTATTCCTCTCTTGGCGGCGATGACTGGAAGTTCGAAGCCGAGCTGAGCCGCCGGGCGGTCATGGGCGAAACTTTGACGGACCTTCCCGCTGCAGTGCCCGGTCTTTGGGATCGCGGTGCCGGTCTGGAAGTACGTCTGGTTCATGGTGCCCTTGCCTCGATCGACGACACCGCGCTTTTCGCTGGCGGCAATGTGGCCGTGATCGGAGCGCCCGGAGGTGATGTCCATGAGGTGTTTCAGTTCAGGGACGCCGAATTGATCTCGCCCGATACCTGGCGGTTGTCACATCGGTTGCGCGGGCAGCGAGGCAGTGATGGGGTGATGCCATCTCTTTGGCCCGCTGGTTCGACCCTAGTGGTTTTGGATGCAGCGCCGCAGCAACTGGATCTGCCGCCTGAGTTGCGAGATCTGCCGCGAACCTATCGGATTTGTCCGGCTTCGAAACCTGTGGACCATAATGCATTTGTCGAACTCACCCATACCGCCAAGGCCATCGGGTTGAAGCCCTATTCGCCGGTGCATCTGCGTGCGGCAAGCGATGGAAGCGGTGGCCATAATCTTGGCTGGGTGCGGCGTGGCAGAATCGACGGTGACAACTGGAACCTGCCCGACGTGCCAATCGGTGAGGCCTTTGAGGCCTACCGCGTGCAGGTCTATTCGGGCGGCACGCTCCGACGCGAGGAAACCGTGACGTCGCCTGTGTGGACCTATGATGCCGCCGCCCAGTCGAGCGATGGCGTGACATTGCCGTTCGACGTTGAAATTGCCCAGATTTCCGACCTTTACGGGCCGGGAGATATTGCGAGGATCGTGATCAATGCCTGATACAAACCGTCTGGGGTTGCCGCTTTTGGCACCCGCTCAAGCTCAGAAACATGTGACCGTGAACGAAAGTTTGGCGCGTTTGGATGCACTTGTGCATCTGTCGCTTGCCTCGGTCGGCACGACCGTCCCGCCGGGCTCACCTGTTGAGGGCGAAGCACATGGTGTCGGTTCGGGCGCGACCGGGGCTTGGGCTGGTCAGGATGGCGCGCTTGCGGTGTATCTGAACGGAGGATGGGCCTTTCTGACACCGGGGACCGGTTGGCAGGGTTGGTCCGAAACGGGCGGCACGCGTGTCGCATTCGACGGGCAGGATTGGATTGAGGGGGCCGGTGCGGTATCAGCCAATGGTGCGGGGTTCGTGCATCGAACGGTAGAGCTTGACCATGCGGTAACTTCGGGCGCGACGTCTGCTGTTGCCAGTGCATTGCCTGCCGGAGCGATGGTTTATGGCGTAACGGGGCGTGTGATTTCAGCCATCGGCGGTGTGTCAACACTGGAGGTTGGTGTATCGGGGTCAAGCAATCGCTATGGCAGCGGTATAGGGACCGGTTCGGGATCATGGATGCGCGGCCTGACTGGATCGCCTTTGGCGTATTACAGCGCGACCGATCTGGTTTTGACGGCGGAAGGCGGGACGTTCGATGGCACCGGCACGATCCGGCTGGCGATTCACTTTGCCGAGTTGACCTTGCCGCGCGCCTAGCCTTTGGCGCAGGACACACAGGCCGGTACGGCGGCGTCAAGATCAAGGCGCGCCCTGTCGATCTGTTCTCCGCAATCCTGGCAATAGCCGAACTCGCCTTCGTCGATCCGCGCGAGGGCGGCGTCGATGCGCGTCGTTCGGGCGGCCCTGCGGCGCGTGGTGGCTTGGGCCATGGCCTGGCGTTGCAGGGCGTCCATCCGGCTTAGCCGACCGACCGATTGCTGGTCCAGCACGACGGTGCCCCTGTCATCCGCGCCAGCGAGGTCTTCGTCAGCAAGGCGCGCCTTTTCCGCAATCAATTCAGCTTTATAGGCCTCAATGTCGCTATCGGTCAGCAGGATTTCGCCCTCGGGTCTTTTCGCTTTGTCCCGATTGCCTATCTGTTTTAGAATCCCGTTGAAAGGCAGAGGATCAAGATATGGCCAAAAACAATCCCAGCCCGAGAGCGCTGGATCCGGTTTGGGATCGGATACAGGAAGATGCCCATGCCGCGGTCGCGGCCGAGCCGTTGATCGGCGGGATGGTGCACGCAACGGTGTTGCACCACAAATCCCTGGAGAGCGCCCTGGCGTACAGGTTTGCGTTCAAGCTTTCCTCGTCCGAGATGACGGGCCAGTTGCTGCGGGAAATCTCGGAAGAGGCGTTGGCCCAGGATCCCTGGTTGGGCGAAGCCGCTCGTGCTGATCTGGTGGCCATCTACGAGCGTGATCCTGCCTGTCACCGATTGATGCAGCCATTGCTTTTCTTCAAGGGATTTCAAGCGGTTCAAGCCTATCGGGTCGGGCATTGGTTGTGGTCCAATGGGCGCAAGGATCTGGCCTATTACATTCAGGCGCGGGTCAGCGAGATTTTCGGCATCGACATTCATCCCAATGCCGTGATCGGCAAGGGTCTGATGATTGACCACGCTCATTCGATTGTGATTGGCGAAACGGCTGTTGTCGGAAACAACGTCTCGATGCTGCATTCGGTGACCTTGGGCGGTACCGGGAAAGAAGACGACGACCGGCATCCCAAGATCGGGGATGGAGTGTTGATTGGCGCCGGCGCCAAAGTGTTGGGTAACATCCGCGTGGGAAGCTGCAGTCGGGTGGCTGCAGGATCGGTCGTTTTGCAGGAAGTGCCGCCGTGCAAGACCGTCGCCGGGGTGCCTGCGCAGATTGTCGGAGAGGCCGGATGCGACCAGCCGGCCCTGACAATGGACCAAATCCTGAACGGCGTTGGCGGTGGGCCGCTAACATAAGAACGTTGGACCTGTTTTTGCATTGGTGACGGAATACCGTCCCTGATTGGGAAGGGTGCTATCCGTTTTAAATTCGTTTGCTAGTCTGGCCTCATCAATTTGAAGGGGTCAGTCATGGGAATTCGCCAAACTAGTGGTCGCGGTCGTTTTGATAGCATTCTAGACACCGTGGGCGACACGCCGACGGTTCGGATCAATCGGATCGCTCCGAAGAATGTCACGGTCTATGTGAAGTTCGAGGCTTTCAACCCGGCGGGATCGGTTAAGGATCGCCTGGCATTGAACATTATAGAGGCCGCCGAACGCGATGGCCGGTTGCAGCCCGGTCAGACCGTGGTGGAGGCCACAAGCGGCAACACCGGCATTGGTCTGGCGATGGTCTGTGCCGCCAAGGGTTATCCGTTGGTGGTCACCATGGCGGACAGTTTTTCCATCGAGCGGCGGCGCCTGATGCGGTTTCTGGGGGCCAAGGTCGTGCTGACCCCGCGCGCAGCCAAGGGGTTTGGCATGTACCAGAAAGCCGTCGAACTGGCCGATGCAAACGGTTGGTTTCTGGCCAGTCAATTCGAGACTCCGGACAATGCGGATATCCACGAAAGCACCACCGCGCGCGAGATCATCGGGGATTTCGAGGGCGAACCACTGGATTATTTCGTTACCGGTTATGGCACCGGCGGAACCGTGTCGGGCGTTGGCAGGGTTCTGAGAAAAGAACGGCCCGAGACCAAGATCATACTGACCGAACCGGCCAATGCCGCCATCGTGTCGTCGGGCTATGTGAATACCCGCAACGACGACCATCAGCCGACCGAAGGGCACCCGAATTTTGAACCGCATCCCATCCAGGGGTGGACACCGGATTTCATTCCCTGGGTCCTGCAAGAGGCGATGGACAACGGGTATTATGATCAGATGTTGCCGGTTCCCGGTCCCGAAGGGATTGCCTGGTCAAAGCGCCTGGCGGCCGAAGAGGGGATTTTCACAGGCATCTCGGGTGGGTCGACTTTTGCCGTCGCCATGACAGTGGCCGAGGAGGCACCCGAGGGATCGGTCATGCTGGTGATGCTGCCGGATACCGGCGAGCGCTATCTATCGACGCCGCTTTTTGAAGGGATTGCTGAAGACATGACGGAGGAAGAAGGCGCGCTGTCGGCTTCAACCCCAAGTCACCAGCTTTAGGTCTTGGCGCCGAAAGGGCGGTCGATCACAGCAAGATCCACAAGGTTCCAGGTCAGATTTCTGTTTCGAAACAGACGTTTGCCGAGACGTGGATAGTCCGAAACATCGTGGTTTCGCCGCTGGCTGACCGCGATGCATTTCAGGGGGCCTTGCCCTGTGTTTTTCAGCGAATGGGCCAGACCGCCTTTGCGGTACCCGACGAAATCGCCAGCCTTAACAACGTGGCTGACGCTGCCGACGCGCGCCGTTGCTTCACCTTCCAGCACGTACAGGCATTCTTCTTCATGGTAGTGCAGGTGGTGTTCGGTGCTTTCGTCGCCGGGCGCGACCTCGACAATATTGAAGACAAGCTCTTCCAGATCGGTCGCATCGCTTAGAGATTTTTCGCGTCTTCGCGCGTTGCCATTCAGGAAATGGGTTTTTTCCGACCCGGGCATCGCCTCGATCGTATCGGAAGCCAGAACATATTTGTCGTTCGCCATCAGCACACTCCCGCTCCGGGGCAAAATCCCGGGTCGCTGACCTGCACTAGGGCAGGAAATCGTGTGAATAGGATTAAGATCGCAGGCTATTTCTTTGCGCCTGCCGTCGGACTTTCCAATGCATCAAAGTCAGCCAGATCCCAGGCCATGCCGGCGTTCCGATAGATGCGTTGCTTCTTCCTGGGATAATCCGCCACGTCGTGTGCCAGCCGCTGACCGATCACCAAGCATCGAAACGTCTCGTCTCCGGTGTTGCGGATTGTGTGGGCAAGGCCGTCTTTGCGATAACCGATGAAATCACCGGGGCCAATCTGCACGTCTTCATCGCCTATTTCGGCAGTGGCAGTTCCCGACAGCACATAGACCGCTTCGTCCTCATAGTAGTGGACGTGATATTCGGTAGTCTCATGACCCGGCTCAACTTCGATCAGGTGGATGCCAAGGCCGGTTAAACCCGTGAGATCGCCAAGGGATTTATTGATCCGCTTGGCGTTCGCGTTCTGAAAGTGGGTCTTGGCAAGCCCCTCCAGGGACTCGATTTCGGCGGCAGTGACCAGGTAACCCTTGGTCATGCGAGCATCGCAATGGGGCTTTCAAGGTTGGTCTTGATCGCGTCCAGGAAGGCCGCGCCCAATGCCCCGTCGATAACGCGGTGATCGACCGAGAGCGTCACCGACATGACGGTTGCAACCGCCAGTTCCCCATCTGCATTTACAACCGGTTTCTTCACACCGGCACCCACGGCGAGGATCGAACCATGGGGCGGGTTGATGACAGCGTCGAAATTGTCGATGCCGAACATCCCAAGGTTCGAGATCGCGAAACTGCCGCCCTGGTATTCGTGGGGGGCAAGCTTGCGATCACGGGCGCGGGTGGCAAGATCCTTCATCTCGGCCGAGAGGGCCGACAGCGATTTCATGTGCGCGTCTTTCAGCACGGGTGTGAACAAGCCGCCCTCGATGGCGACGGCCACGGCCACATCCGATGGCGTCAGCTTCAGGATCCGATCACCGGCCCAGACCGCGTTGGCATCGGGCACGGACTGCAGGGCAAGAGCGCAAGCCTTGATGATGAAGTCGTTGACCGAAAGCTTCACCTCCCTTGATTCCAGTTCCTTGTTAAGCTGGCTGCGGAACTTCAAAAGCGCATCTAGCTGAATGTCACGGCGGAGATAGAAATGCGGGATGGTCTGCTTGGCTTCCCCGAGACGCGCCGCGATGGTCTTGCGCATGCCGTCCAGCGCCACTTCTTCGAATTCGCGGTCCTGGTACATGGCCATGACCTGATCTGCGCCTGGACTTGCGGGCGCGGTAGTTGAGGCGGCGGGTGCTGGGGCAGGGGCAGTGCCCGGTTGAGCGTTTTCAACGTCAGCTTTGACGATCCGTCCCTTTGGGCCGGTTCCCTTGATCTGGTTCAGATCGAGATCTTTGTCGGCGGCGATCCGGCGGGCGAGGGGCGATGCAAAGATGCGGGTGCCATCGCCCGTTGCGGCGGCAGGGGGCGCAGCTTTCTTCGGGGCTTCGGCAGAAGCGGCATTGGTGGCCATGGATTCTTCGACCGCCTTCGGGGCTTCCGCCTGAGCGACTGGAGTGGACGAACTGCCAATGTCGTCTGCACTTTCACCGTCCTCCAGAAGAACCGCAATCGCCGTGTTGACCTTCACGGCTTCGGTGCCCTCGTCAACCAGGATTTTGCCAATCGTACCTTCGTCGACGGCTTCGAATTCCATCGTCGCCTTGTCGGTTTCGATTTCGGCCAAAAGGTCGCCCGAAGACACGGTATCGCCTTCCTTGACCAGCCATTTCGCCAGTGTGCCTTCCTCCATCGTGGGAGACAGTGCGGGCATCAGAATCTCGGTTGGCATATCAGTGTTCCTTCAAAAGCGTAATCTGGTCAAAGGGTGCCTTCGGGCGGCCGGTGCCGCGGGCCAGTTGAACGATGACCTTTTCGATCTTTTCCGCATGTCCGGCGATCCAGACATAGGCGTCCTGGTGCGAGGGCCGCCCCACGGTTCTAAGGTCCGCCGCCAGTCGCTCGGGCAAAAGCGCCGTCACCACCTGGCCGTCCACCACGTGGCTGACCCGATAGCATTCGGTGGCGGGATCGCGGCCATGAACCTCCATATCAAGTTCCCCTAGCGATACGTCACAGCCTTGACCGCATCCATGACTTCCTTGGTCGAGGTCAGCGCCAGCTTTTCGAGGTTCGCCGCATAGGGCATGGGAACGTCCTTGCCGGTGCAGGCGATCACGGGCGCGTCGAGATAGTCGAAGGCTTCGCGCATGATCTCGGCACCGATGTGATCGGACATGGACGCGACGGGCCAGGCTTCTTCGACGGTGACGCAGCGGTTGGTCTTTTGCACGCTGGCAATGACCGTGGCCATGTCCAGAGGGCGCAGAGTCCGCAGGTCGACGACCTCGGCCTCGATCCCTTCTTTGGCCAATTCATCAGCCGCTTCGAGCGCGTAGTTCATGCCGATGCCCCAACTGACGATGGTGACGTCCGAACCTTCTCGCCAGATGCGGGCCTTGCCGAAGGGGATGATGAAATCGTCAAGTTTCGGAACGTCAAACGCGCGGCCATAAAGGATCTCGTTTTCCAGGAAGACCACCGGGTTCGGATCGCGAATGGCGTTTTTCAAAAGGCCCTTGGCGTCGGCGGCCGAGAAGGGCTGGACGACTTTCAGGCCGGGCACGGATGCATACCAGGCGGCATAATCCTGGCTGTGCTGTGCGCCGACGCGGGCGGCAGCGCCGTTGGGTCCACGGAAGACGATCGGCGAGCCCATCTGACCGCCGGACATGTAAAGCGTCTTGGCGGCGGAATTGATAATGTGGTCAATGGCCTGCATGGCGAAGTTGAACGTCATGAATTCGACAATCGGTTTCAGACCGCCCCAGCTTGCGCCAACGCCGATCCCGGCAAAACCGTGTTCGGTGATCGGGGTATCGACGACGCGGCGGGCGCCGAATTCATCAAGCAACCCTTGGGTGATCTTGTAGGCGCCCTGGTATTCGGCCACCTCTTCGCCCATGACAAACACGGTTTCGTCGGCGCGCATTTCTTCGGCCATGGCATCCCGCAATGCTTCGCGGACGGTGGTCGAGACCGTCTCGGTCCCTTCCGGGTAGTCCGGGCTGCGGTCAGGCTCAGATCGGGCGGGACTGTCAGCCGGAGCCGCAGCAACCTTGCCTTCGAAACCCTCCAATGCGGCGGGAACCGCGACGCTGGCGGGCTGTTCCTGGGCGGCGGCGAGCGACATGTCTTCGCCTTCCTCGCCAATGACGGCGATCGGCGTATTGACCTTCACGCCCTCGGCGCCCTCTTCGACAAGTATCTTGCCGACGACGCCCTCATCGACAGCTTCAAATTCCATCGTGGCCTTGTCGGTTTCAATCTCGGCGATGATGTCGCCCGACGACACGGTGTCGCCCTCCTTGACGAGCCATTTGGCCAGCGTGCCTTCTTCCATGGTCGGCGAAAGGGCAGGCATGAGAATTTCGGTAGCCATATCAGGCGTCTCCTTCCGGCTTGATCATTCCGACCACGTTTCCCTGGCCGTCTTCGACGTATGCGCATCTGCCGATACCGGGGTAATCGGCCGGCGGCAAAGCCTCGGCCCCCCCATTGGCCAACGCCCAGGCATAGCGATCGTCGCAGTCTTGTACTTCAAAGGTCATTGTTCCGCCGCGGATTGGCGCACCCGGTTGCGGATCGCCAACCATACGGCGCATCAATCCACCGGTGACGTCCTTCGTCTGGCCGATGGAGTCGCCTTCGATCAGATGATAATCCATCTCTTCGCCGCCCTGCATCGCGCTGAATGTCCAGCCGAACAGACCGCCATAGAACGACTTGGCTGCAGCAACGTCACTGGCGTGGATCTCGAAGTGTGGCATCCTGACCCCCTATGACGCTTCCAGGATGATGTCGGTCCAAAGTTCGGAGACATCCGGTTCGGGGCTTTCCTTCGAAAACTCGGCGGCGGCATTGACGATATCTTTGATATCCTTGTCGATGGTCTTCAACTCGTCCTCGGTGGCCTTGGCGGTCAGCAAACGTTTGCGCACCTGTTCGATGGCGTCGCGTTCCTCGCGCATCTTTTGCACTTCGTCGCGGGTCCGGTATTTGGCTGGATCCGACATTGAATGGCCACGATAGCGATACGTCATGACTTCGAGAATGTAAGGTCCTTTGCCCGACCGGCAGTGCGTGACCGCGCGAAGGCCCGCTTCGCGCACGGCCAGAACATCCATACCGTCAACTTCTTCGCCCGAAATGCCATATGCAGCACCGCGTTCCCAAAGCGAGGGTGATTTGGTGGCGCGTTTGACGGACGTCCCCATGGCATAGCCGTTGTTTTCGATCACGAAGATCACCGGCAGTTCCCAGATCATCGCCATGTTGTAGGTCTCGTAAACCTGGCCCTGGTTGGCGGCACCGTCGCCGAAGTAAGTGAAGGTGACGTTGTCGTTGCCCTTGTACTTGTCCGAGAACGCAAGGCCAGCACCTAGTGGCACGTTCGCACCGACAATCCCGTGGCCACCGTAGAAATGCGCCTCTTTCGAGAACATGTGCATCGAGCCGCCCTTGCCCTTGGAATACCCGCCAATGCGCCCCGTGAGTTCGGCCATCACCCCGTTCGGGTCCATACCGCAGGCCAGCATATGGCCGTGGTCGCGGTAGGTGGTGACGCGCTTGTCGCCGTCCTTGGTCGTGGATTCCAACCCGACGACGACCGCTTCCTGCCCGATATAAAGGTGACAAAACCCGCCAATCAGGCCCATACCGTAAAGCTGACCGGCTTTTTCCTCGAACCGGCGGATCAAAAGCATGTCCTTGTAGTATTGAAGAAGTTCGTCCTTTGACGCGGTGGTCTTCTTGGTAGTCCGTTTGGCGGCCATCAGCGCTTCCTCCGTCGGGTTCGGGCAGTCAGATAGTTTAGCATTAAACTATCGTTACACCATGGCACGCGGAATTGCACGCAGTAAGACACCGAATTTCGGTAGTCCTGCTATGCTTTTCGCGCAAGGCTGAGGTTGGATTGGCTGCTTTTCAGTTCAGGACGATTTCGTCCGAGCGGATCAGGCCCAAAACGTCGCGTGCCTGCGAATCCAAAAGGTCGAGATCCAGATAGGTGTCAGACAGGCGGCGGGTCTTGTTTTCAAGCGCGGCGACTTCTTCGGCCAAGCGATCGCGTTCGTCTTTCAGCGTGATGACCTCGGCTTCGATCTGGACGCGGCGAAACAGGCCGAAATCGCCCTGCACACTGGCAAACATGAAATAGACGCCAAGCGAGAACATCACAGCGAAATAGGCGACAACGCCAAGCCCTGGTCGATTGAGTGTACGCATCACTGCCCCTTTGCCGCCCTCTGTCGGGGCGCTTTCCCGGTATTTAGACCTATGCGCGCATCAAGCGCAAAGAAAAATGACCGAAGTGGCGAAGCTTTGCCGACATGTCGCCTTCTTAACTGTGCGTCCCTGTCCGTCAGAAGACGGAAATGCGCACGACAAGAAAAGAGGTCTGTGCGATGTATTGAGAGGACGACGTGGCGGCAAAGCCGGAGGGGAGTGCAGATGTTCGAAAGCAGAATGAACCGGTTGTGCAAGCAACTTGACAAGGCTGGCATCGACGTTGCGTTGATTACCGATGACGACAACGTCTATTACCTGACCGGTTACTACGATTACCTTCATATGGAGTTCGGTCGCCCGACCATTCTGGTGGTTCGGTCGCATGGATCTTCTTTGCTGATCACCCCCACCATTGACCTCAATTCGGCCGAGGCCACGGCACGTGTGGATCGCATCGCGGCCTGGAATGACGGCATGGGGCGCGAATGGCGACAGGAGCTTCCGAAGGCTCTTGAAGGTGGCGTTCGTGTCGCAATCGAACCCGATCACATGCCGCCCGTCGTACGCGCCTATGTTGATGAACAGACCGAAGCGTCGCCGTGCGCCGATGTGACTCCCATTCTGGCGGATATGCGCAAGGTCAAGTCGGACGAGGAATTGCAGCTTGCCCGGCATGCGGGGCAGGTGGCCGGGGCAATGATGGCGGCAGGGCGCGCGGCGATCGGGGATGGTGTGCCGGAGTACGAAGTGGCGATTGCCACCGCGCAGGCGGGCACGCGCAAAGCGGCCGAGCTTTTGAACGCCCATTACGACGAAGCCGACATGTCACCGAACACGCATTTCCTGCAGATCATGGCGTCCGGGAAAGAGATCATCAAAACCCATCATCGCGCCTCGACAAGGATCATGCGCAAGGGCGAGCCGGTATTCCTTTGTTTTTGCGGCATGACAAATTTCCACAAGTTCAAACTGGGGTTTGATCGAACGTTCTGGATTGGCAAGATTGCGGATCAGTCCCAGGCGGCTGTCTATGACGTCGCGGTCGCCAGCCAAAAGGCGGCGCTGAATGCTCTTCGCCCCGGTGTCACTGCCGAAAGTGTCCACGCGGCTTATGCAAGTGTCATCGAGGATGCCGGATATGATTACCCCTTCCGCTGCGGGCGCGCGACAGGGTTCAGTTTTCTGGAAACCCCGCAACTTGTCACCGGCGACACGACGATCCTGGAGCCGGGCATGGTGTTTGCCGTCGACGGATCGGTCACAACCGACACATTCCGGGCCCAGATCGGCGACAGCTTCATTGTCACGGAAGACGGATACGAGCCGATCACCGATCACCCGAAATCCATAGCCGACGTCATATTGTAACCCGGCCCGCTACCATCGTTTTTCGAGGACAGGATTGGATCGCAAAGGACGAGTTCGTCAGTTGCGCTAGGCGGCATCGCGCCCCGACATGATTTTCTGAAAGATTGCCGGGTCCGTCACGCCTTCCGAGCCGATCAACAGAACCCGAGATGCGGTATCAAGAGCAAGCTTGGACGAAAGGGCGTCGTCACCGCGCGCAGCAATCAGGGCAGCGAGCCCGGCGATGGCGCTTTCGCCAGCTTCGATTGCTGGATCTCCGGGAAGCGGGCGGGCCAAAAGACGCACGGCGGGGCCAACCAGAGTTTCCGGAACGGTCAGGAAATCATCGGCTTCTTCGGCCAGGATTTCCCAGGCCAGCGCGGACGGTTCGCCGCAGGACAGCCCTGCCATCAGGGTTTCTTCGGCAATGTCTACATGTGTTGCCTGTCCGGATTGTGCGCTTGCGAAAAGGCAGGCCGCAAGTTCGGGTTCAACGATGATCACCCGCGGGGCCGCGTCATCCCAGACCTGCCGAAAGCTGGCGACGACACCGGCGGCCAGACCGCCGACACCGCCTTGCAGGAACACGTGCGTCGGGGGCTGATCAAGTGTGTCGCAGATCTCTTGCGTCATCACGCCATATCCCGCCATCACGTCACGGGGCGGCAATGTATAGCCGGGCCACGACGTGTCCGAAACGACGAACCAGCCGTTTTCTTCCGCCTCTTTCTTAGCCAGTTCGACGGATGCGTCATAATCACCCGAAATGCGGATCACCGTCGCACCAAGATCGGCCATGGCGCGTTCCCGGCCTTCGCTGACTTCGGAATGGATGTAGATGCGGCAGGGTGCGCCGACGCGCTGGCATCCCCAGGCCAGGGACCGACCGTGGTTTCCATCGGTGGCCGAAACGAGTGTGATCTTAGCGATCTGACTGGCATAAGTGCCGCCGCGAATGTCGGCCAATGCCACATCATGGCCAAACCGGTCCGTCAGTTCGCGCTGCAATACCTTTAGTGCTGCATATGACCCGCCAAGTGCCTTGAAGCTGCCAAGCCCGAACCTGGGCCCTTCGTCCTTGTAAAGAACCTCTGCAACGTTGATGGCCTTGGCCAGTGAGCCAAGCGATACAAGGGGCGTTGGTTCGTATCCGGGCCAGGAGGTTATCTCTTCGCGGGCCGTGGCAAAATCGGTCGGGCTCAGGACCCGGCGCGCGGCATCGCCGGATTTGCGGGTCGCGCTCAGATGCCCAAGTGCCGCGGCGGGAAGGAGATGTGTCATTGGTTGGGTTCCCTTCGTGGAAGCCGGTCACGGACAAGTTCTGCCCAAAATCTCGCGCCAAGCGGCAACAATTCGTCATTGAAATCGTAATCTGATGCATGAAGCGGCTGGCCTTGGGGGCCATCCTCGCCATTTCCCAAAAGAATGAAGCAGCCCGGAACAGCGGCGCAGAAATGGGCGAAATCCTCGGAAAAGCTCATCGCGGGACGGTCGCCGATTGCTTGCAGTCCGGCGGTCTCGGCGACGCGGATCGCGGCTTTGGTCGGAATCTCGGAATTGATCGTTTCGACGAACTCGGTCTGAAAACTCATCGAGGCAGTGATACCATGGGTGGCCGCGACACCTTCGACGATCTGGCGCATGAAGGCTTCGACGTGCAGACGATCTTCGGGCAGGCGTGCCCGCACATCGCCTTTCAGCGTGGCCTTTCCGGGCAGAACGTTGCGCTGTCCATCGCTCAGAAACTCTGTGACGGAAACGACGGCACCCGCACCGGGGGCGAGTTTGCGTGAAACGATGGTTTGCAGCGCCAGCACCATCTCGGCACCCACAGTTATCGTGTCCACGCCCACCTGAGGCATCGAAGCGTGTCCGCCACGCCCTGATATCTCGATCTGAAACAGGCTTTCCGATGCGCAGATCTGCCCGACCCGGGTCGAGACTTGTCCAACAGGGGCACCAGGCAGGTTGTGGATGGCATAAACCTCGTCGATCGGGAATTCTTTCAACACGCCTTCGTCGATCATGGCCTTCGCACCAAGGCCGTGTTCTTCATTCGGCTGGAACAGGAAGACGACAGTGCCGTCAAAGTCTTGTGTTTGGGCCAAAATCTCGGCCGCCCCCAAAAGCATCGTGGTGTGCCCGTCGTGCCCGCAGGCATGCATGACGCCGGGGGTTTGGGACACATGATCGTGGGTACCGGTTTCCGTGATCGGCAAGGCGTCCATATCGGCGCGCAGTCCGATTGCCCGATTGCCCGCGCCTGCGCGCAAGACACCGACCACGCCGACGCCTTCGTGCACTTCAAGCCCAAGATCGCGCATTATTTCGGCGACTTTCTTCTTGGTCCGATGCTCTTGAAACCCAAGTTCGGGAGCCCTGTGAAACCCCCGGCGCAGGTCTGTCAGCTTTTTGTGGAACGCATCCATGGTCTATCCCCGGTCCGATCACCGGCAATCTAAACGGTTTTTCTGATGGGATGCGTCGAAAAATCGTGCCTTGGCGATGAAATGTGGCAAGGATTTCGGGCATCGGGACGTTTGTCGGAATATCCGGGAAATGTCGTCGACATTTCAGAGTCTGTACATAGTGCCTTTAAGCCCCAAGGATACCGAAACCGCCCCTTGGGGTTGGATCAGAAACGATAGCTGGAGCGGATCATGGACGGAAACCAAGGTCAGACCCGCATTAAGCGACTGAAATTCAACACGGATTCAGGGGCGGGTTGGCGCGCGCGGATCGGTCTTTTGGTTCTGGAGTCGGACCAGACCATGGAGTGGGAGTTTCGCGCACTGACGGATTTGCCTGGCGTCGCCGTTTATCACTCCCGCCTTGCCAATGACGTGAAGGTGACGGCCGAGACCCTCGCTCGGATGGCCGAAGAACTGCCGGTCGCGGCGGGATTGTTGCCGGATTACCTGGGACTGAACGCCATCGGCTATGGGTGTACCTCGGGATCGACCGTAATTGGCGAGGACGAGGTGTCCGCCCTTATCGCAAACGTGCATCCCGGTGTGCCGTCGACGAACCCTCTGACAGCGGCCAAGGCGGCGCTTCATGCCTTGAAGGTCCGGCGCTTGGCACTTTTGACGCCCTATACGCCCGAAGTGACCGAGGCCATGCAGGCGAAATTCTCGGAAGCGGGGTTTGCGGTCAACGTTGTGGGATCGTTTTACGAAGAAAGCGATCTGGTTGTGGGCAGGATTGATCCCGAGGCCATTCTGGAGGCGGCGATTTCGCTTGGCGGGTCGGAGGATGTCGATGGCGTGTTCATGTCCTGCACCAATCTAAGGGCGGCCGGGATCATCGAGAGGGCCGAAAAGGCGCTTGGCAAGCCCGTGACCTCAAGCAACCACGCCTTGGCCTGGCACCTTTTGCGGCTTGGGGGCATCCAGGATCAATTCGGCAGCGCCGGGCGGCTTTTTGCAACGGCTTGACGGTCTGGGTGCGGCGCGCGCGGGACGCGCGCCCCTTAAAGGTTCAGGTAATCGACGCCTGGTAGACCGAGTCGATGGCGTCGCCTGACGGCTTGGCCCTACTTTTCGATGCGAAAGACCAGCTTCGTGATCTGGACAGTCTCGATATCCGCGGGAATGACTGAAATGGCGTTCTCAGCAATCTCGACGCTTGGTTCCTCCATAATCACCTCTTCTTCCATCGCTTCTTCGAATTGAACCGAGCCATCCAATCCTCCGGGGGTTTCCGTCCCGTCGGTGATCAACACCGGTGGTCCCAGCGTCACACCAGCGGCTTCGGCCAAAAGCCGTGCCGTTGCCACACCGTCCAGAACCGCTTTTCGCCTTGCCTCGTCACGGAGAGCTCGGTCGTTTTCAAGTGCGAACTCCGGCCCAGTGATCTCGATGCCGGTGCCTGAAGAAATCGTGGTGATAAAGTTTCCAAGAACGGAAAGCTCCCTGATGTCCATGGTGAGCCGGGTGCTTGCCTTGTAGCCGTCGAATTTCCTTGTATCCCCGTCATAGTTCCAGTCCTCGGTCAGCGAGAACCGTGTCGTTTCGATATCGTCATCCGCGACCCCGTGCGTGCGGGCGGTGGTCAGCACTTTCTCTACATTGCTGGCGAGGTTCTTCATTGCAACATCAGTCCGTCGCGCAGTGTGCGACACTTCGATACGGATCACCGCTTTGTCCGGAGGCGCGCTTGCATAGCCGATGCCGGTAACGACGATTTGGCCGGGTGTATCCTGGGCAATGGCATGGAGCGGAAATAGAAGCGCCACCGAGAATACGAAAGCCGATATGCGCATGGTAATTCCTTGTTCTTAAATAAATAGGGCGGCATCCGCGCCGCCCCGAAAGCATAATCCCTATCAGGTAATCGACGCCTGGTAGATCGAGTCGATGGTGTCCGCGATCATGGCGTTGAATTCGTCGTCGGACTGCGCATCGTTCAGCCCTTCGGTCAATGCGCGGCTGAAGCTGGCGATCATGCCGTTGTTTTCCGCCAGCATCCGGTTGGCATCTTCGCGCAAATAGCCGCCTGAAAGCGCCACAACACGCATGCAGTTTTCGTGGGCAATGGCGTCGGCATAGAAGTTGGCTTCCGACGGCAGGGTGAGTTTCAGCATCACCTCCTGATCCATCGCATCGAGGTTCTTCATCAACTCGTCGCGCAGAATTGCTTCGGCTTCTGCCTTGTCGGCGATGGCGATGTTCACCTCGGGTTCGATGATCGGGACCAGCCCGTGACCCAGGATCTGGCGTCCGATTTCGAACTGTTGCGCCACATTTGCTGCGATGCCCGCGGGATTGGCCGACTGGATGACCGACCGCATCTTGGTGCCGAAAACGCCAAGGGATTTGGCGCGGGCGAGAAGGCCGTCAAGATCGCCCATCGGTTTCATCAGTTGGACGCCGTTGGCTTCGTCCTCAAGCCCCTTGTCGCATTTCAGGAAGGGCACGACACCGCGATTTTCCCAGAGATAGGCCGCCGAAGGCTTGTGTTCAAAGTCGCGGTCCATGGTCATTTCAAACAGGATCGCGCCGATGACCTTTTCGCCGGTGAAAGCAGGCGCACGCACGATCCGCGCACGCATGGCGTGGATCATGTCGAACATCTCGGCTTCGGAAGAAAACCGGTCCTCGTTGATTCCATAAAGGCGTAGTGCTTTGGGTGTCGATCCGCCCGACTGATCCAGAGCTGCGACAAAGCCTTTGCCCGAGCGCATCTGCTCAGCTTGTTGTGTGTTGGACATCATAACCCTCGTATCATTGACCTTTGCGCCCCTCTTAGGCCCGGGGGCGGGGGAGTTCAACGAAGGTAACGCTAACAGGGCCAGATTGCCTCAGCCCTGCTCCAGCGCAGCCACACCGGGCAAGGTTTTGCCTTCCATCCATTCAAGGAAAGCGCCACCCGCGGTCGAGACATAGGTGAAATCGTCCGCGACACCGGCTTGGTTCAGGGCCGCCACGGTATCGCCACCGCCCGCGACGGAGACAAGGCCGTCGGCTTTGGTCAATTCCGCCGCCTTGCGGGCCGTTGCCATGGTTGCGGCGTCGAATGGCGCAATTTCGAAAGCGCCGAGGGGGCCATTCCAGATCAGAGTTTTCGCGCCTTCAAAGGCCTCGTTGATCTCGGCAACGGTTTCGGGGCCAGCATCCAGGATCATGCGATCCGGTGGGCAGGCGTCGGCAGCCACGGTGATACTGTCGGCGTTCTCGGCAAACTCGGTGGCACAGACCGCGTCCACGGGCAGAAGGATGTCGCAGGCGGCTTCTTCGGCCTTTTTCATGATTTCGGTGGCGGTATCGGCCATATCGTGTTCGGCGAGCGACTTGCCGACGTCGATGCCTTTGGCAGCCAGGAATGTGTTGGCCATGCCGCCGCCAATGACCAGAACATCGACCTTGCGGACGAGATTGCCCAGAAGGTCAAGCTTGGTCGAAACCTTGGCCCCGCCAACCACCGCCACAACGGGGCGGTCCGGCTGGGTCAAGGCGGCTTCGAGGGCTTTCAGCTCTGCCTCCATCAACCGGCCAGCGGCGGCGGGCAACAGGTGTGCCAGGCCCTCGGTCGAAGCATGGGCCCGGTGGGCGGCAGAGAAGGCGTCGTTGACATAAGCTTCACCAAGCGCCGCAAGCGAGGCGGCGAACATGCCATCGTTTTGGGTTTCGCCGGGGTGGAACCGTGTGTTCTCCAAAAGAAGGACCTGACCCTCTTGCAGCGCTGCGACCGCAAGCTTGGCCGGGGCGCCGATGCAGTCTTCAGCAAAGACCACCGGCGCGCCAAGGACGTCTTCCACCGTGCCACGGATTTGGCCCAAGGACATCTCGGGGTTGGGTTTGCCTTTCGGGCGACCGAAATGCGCCAGCAATATCGGTTTGCCGCCCTTGGCAAGGATGTCCTGCACGGTTGGAGCGATCCGCTCGATGCGCGTGGTGTCGGTGACGGCGCCATTGTCGACCGGCACATTCAGATCGACCCGCACAAGCACGTTCTTTCCAGCCAGTTCGATGTCGTCGAGGGTTTTCCAGGCCATGGGTCGGGTCTCCGTTTCCTCTGCTGTCCTGACTATCCGTATGAAGCGCGAGGTCAAGGTTGTCGCCGCCAACGGGAACGATCCGACGGAGGGGCGCTGCCGCTTTGGGCCTCTCCGAAGTATTTGTGGGTCGATGGAGGTGCGAAGGGTTTTCCTTGCCCGCGCTTCCGACTAGGGTCCCGGCGAACAGAATTGGAGGGCCCGATGGCCGATTATGACGATCCCGAAAACACCATCCTGATCGAATTGAAAGGCGGCACTGTGGCGATTGCCCTGATGCCCGACGTCGCACCCCAGCATTGCGACCGAATGAAGGAACTTGCGCGGTCAGGGCAATACGACGGTGTTGTTTTTCACCGGGTGATCGACGGATTCATGGCCCAGACCGGCGACGTCGAGCATGGGCGTTCGGGCGAAGAGTTCAATCTGCGCCGTGCGGGTACTGGCGGGTCGTCCTTGCCTGACCTGCCGGCCGAGTTTTCCAAGTTGCCTCACGACCGGGGCACAATTGGTGCAGCGCGCAGCCAGAACCCGAATTCGGCCAATAGCCAGTTCTTCATCAACCTTTCCGACAATCATTTCCTGAATGGCCAGTACACGGTCTATGGCCGGGTGATCGACGGTATGGATCATGTGGATGCCATCGTGCGCGGCGAACCACCCATGGAACCTGACCAGATGATCTCGATGAAGGTGGCCGCCGATGCGTAAGTTTCTTCTTGCCGCCGCCTTCGCCGCCAGCCCCGCATTCGCCCAGGATGACGGGCCGGGGCCAAACCTTGTGATCGACATCGCCGGAGAGGCCAATGGGCGAGTCGTGATCGACCTGTTCGAGGATGTTGCCCCAAAGCACGTCGAACAGATCACTGCATTGGCCGAAGAGGGGGCTTATGACGGCGTTGTCTTTCACCGTGTGATCGAAGGTTTCATGGCCCAGACCGGCGATGTCGAGTTCGGCAAGATGGGCGGTGACATGCGGATGGCGGGCCGTGGCGGATCATCACGCCCCGATTTGCCCGCCGAGTTCAGCGACATTCCCTATGACCGCGGCGTTGTCGGGATGGCGCGCAGCCAGAACCCGAACTCGGGCAACAGTCAGTTCTTTATCATGTTTGCCGAGGGTCATTTCCTGAACAGTCAATACACTGTCGTTGGCCGGGTCATCGAGGGCATGGATGTGGTCGATGCAATCAAGCGCGGCGAAGGCCAGAACGGGGCCGTGATCGGTCAGCCCGACACGATGCAGGACGTCTCGGTCGAGCGCTAGGGCTTGGACAATTCCCGCGCCATCTTGCTGATGGTCGCCGCGATGGCCTTTTTCGCGGCGGTCGATGCATTCGTAAAGCTGGCCAGCCAAAGCCTGGGCGTCGGGCAGATCATCGCGGTGTCGTCCGCAGGTACGTTACTGATTTTCTGGGGATTCATGTGGCGGAAGGGCGAAAGCCTTTGGACGTCGCTTGCGTGGGATCGGGCGGTCCTGCTGCGCACCTGTGGCGAGGCCCTTGGATCCATTGCGATCGTGGCAGCCCTCGGCATGGCGCCCCTTTCCTCGGTGGTGGCTGTAATGCAGGCACAGCCCCTTGTTGTGACACTCGCCGCAGCGGTTTTTCTGTCCGAGGCCGTGGGATGGCGCCGTGGCGTCGCCATCGGTTTGGGTTTTCTGGGGGTCATGATCGTTATCCGGCCAGGGGTGGGCGAATTCAACCCCGGGCTTTTGTGGGCACCTTTGGCGCTTGTTGGCCTGACATTGCGCGATCTGGCCAGCCGTGTGTTGCCCGCGTCGGTGACGACCCCTTTCGCGGTTGCCTGGTCGATGATCCCGATGACTGTGATCGGCACGTTGATCATGTTCTTTCAGGGCGGCTGGCAACCGATGAGCGGGGCAAGCTGGGTTTGGGTTTTGGGGATATCGGCGACTGTATCGGTTGCGCTCTGGGCGCTGACCTCGGCCATGCGTTTGGGCGAAGTGTCGGCTGTGGCGCCGTTTCGGTATTCACGCATGGTCTTTGCCATGATCATCGCCTTTGTCGTCTTTCGCGAAAGACCGGACCTGCTGACCTGGGTCGGGGTTGCATTGATCGTCGGTTCGGGGGTCTATTCGTTCTTACGTGAACGTCACTTGGCGGCACGAACACCTTAGCCTGAAAAAGGAAAGAGCGCCGTGGCATGGTGAGTGCCTGGCGCCCTGTAATCCCTGTTGATCTTGTTTTCGACCCCAGGGCCGAGTGGTGAGTAAGTTGTTCCCCGCTCGAGTGAGTGCTCGGGCATCATGGTTATCTGATGCCTCTGTGTTACGGTTCAAATTGGGACAGGATTGTGACCGGGACAGGCCCGGCATATGGCCCCCTGGAAACGCTGTGTTGTCGATGCTGACCGTTTCAATCAGAGCACCCAGAACAGGGGTCCAATGGCAGACAGTTTCAGAACCCTGATCAATAACCGCAATATCCGTCCGCCCGGGTTCGGCACAATGGACGGTAGGGTGGCGAATTGTTCGCGCCTTCGCGTTTCCCTTGGTGACACCGGCTGATATAGACCGCGCGCGAGTCACCAAAAAGGACATTTCCCATGAGCACGATCCTCGACATTCACGCCCGCGAGATACTTGACAGCCGGGGTAATCCGACCGTGGAAGTGGATGTGACGCTTGAAGAGGGCACCATGGGCCGTGCCGCGGTCCCGTCGGGCGCATCAACCGGAGCGCACGAAGCAGTTGAAAAGCGAGATGGTGACAAGGGGCGTTACAAGGGCAAGGGCGTCCTGCAGGCCGTCGAGGCGGTCAATGGCGAGATCGCCGATGCGTTGGTGGGGTTCGATGCAACCGAGCAGGAAGCCATCGACGCCGCCATGATCGAACTTGACGGAACCGAAAACAAGGGCCGTTTGGGGGCCAATGCCATTCTGGGGGTTTCCCTCGCGGTGGCCAAGGCTGCGGCGGATTTCTCGGCCCAACCGTTGTTTCGCTATGTTGGTGGCACGGCGGCGCGGGTTTTGCCGGTGCCGATGATGAATATTATCAACGGCGGCGAACACGCTGATAATCCGATCGATATTCAGGAATTCATGATCATGCCGGTGTCGGCTGAAAACATCCGCGACGCGGTACGGATGGGGTCTGAGGTGTTCCACACGCTGAAAGGCGAATTGTCGGCTGCCGGGCTTTCCACCGGGATTGGCGACGAGGGCGGGTTTGCCCCCAACCTTTCGTCCACACGCGACGCGCTCGATTTCATTTTGAAGGCGGTTGAAAAGGCCGGTTACACACCTGGCGACGACATCATGCTGGCACTGGATTGTGCATCGACCGAATACTTCAAGGACGGCGCCTATGTAATGGCTGGCGAAGGAAAAACCCTGACCGCCGACGAAAACGTCGCCTATCTGCAGGCGCTCTGTGCCGACTATCCGATCCTGTCCATCGAGGACGGCTGCGCCGAAGATGACTGGGACGGCTGGAAGGCCCTGACCGAAGCCTTGGGCGATAGCGTGCAGTTGGTGGGCGACGATCTGTTTGTCACCAACCCAGAGCGTCTGTCGCGCGGGATCGCCGAGAAATCGGCCAATTCGCTTTTGGTCAAGGTCAATCAGATCGGCACCCTGTCCGAAACTCTGGCGGCGGTCGATATGGCGCACCGGGCGCGGTTCACTTCGGTGATGTCGCACCGTTCGGGCGAAACCGAGGATGCCACGATCGCCGATCTGGCGGTTGCCACGAATTGCGGACAGATCAAGACGGGATCACTTGCGCGCTCGGATCGGTTGGCCAAGTACAACCAGTTGATCCGCATCGAAGAAGCGCTGGATGATACCGCGATCTATGCCGGACGGTCGATCCTGCGCTAAGGCGCGATATGGTTGGGCGCCCGTTCGCACGACACCAAAACCATGATCTAAAGCCAGATCCGGGGGGATCTGAGGGCGTCCTGCACCCGGCGGCGGAAGGCATCGTCACGCCGCGTTTTCCGGGTTTCGCTTTCCAGTCGTTTGTTGCGCTTGTCCGATTTCGGGAACATTGGGCCATCTCCTTTGGGTTTGCCGGTTGCGTTGACCAGCTTGGTGTTGATGACCAGACTGGCGCGAAACCCGGCGTGGAGGTATCGGACAGATGTCCCGTTCTGCACCCCTGGCTCGATTAATGCATGGGACAGATGTCCCGTTTAGTGAGGATACATGCGCCCGGTTCGTTTTGTTGCGACCCACGATGATCTGTCGCTGGCCTGGACACGCTCAGGAACCGGTCCGCCGCTGGTCAAGGCCTCGGCGTGGCTGACACATCTTGAGTATGACGCGGAAAGCCCTGTCTGGTCGCACTGGCTGTCGTTTTTCGAAGCCCATTTCGATTATCTCAGGTACGACGAGCGGGGGTGTGGATTGTCGGACCGCGCCACCGGGCAGTTGGACATCGAAAGCTGGACCGATGATCTGACACGGGTGATCGACGCGGCCACAATGCCCGAGCCATTCGTGCTATTGGCGATGAGCCAGGGCACCGGTGCGGCCGTTCGCTATGCGGTTCGCTATCCCGAAAGGGTTTCTCACCTTGTTCTGATTGGCGGTTATGCCCGAGGGGCCTTTCGCCGGGGGGACGAAAAAGGTGCAAATCTCTATCGTGCGGTCGTCGATATCTTCGGCACGGGATTCGACCACAAGAACCCTGCTTTCCGCGAAGTGTTCACAAAACGGTTTCTGCCCCATGGGGATCCAGAGAAGATCCAATGGTTCAATGATCTGTGCCGCCGCACTGTCGATGCCGAAACCGGTGCCCGCCTTCTTGATGCTCGTGGAAAGATGGACGTCAGCGCGTCCCTTTCAGACGTGACTTGCCCCACGCTGGTGATCCATGCCCGCGATGACGGTGTCGCGCCCCTGTCCGAAGGGCGGTTTTTGGCGCAACACATTCCCGGTGCGGTGTTTCATGTGTTGGACAGCCCAAACCACATCCTGCAGCCCGACGAACCGGCCTGGGCCGCGGCGAAGGAAGCCATTCTGAAGTTCGTCGGTGCCGAAACAGAGGCCGGGCACCCCGATCTTACGCCGCGCGAACAGGCCATTCTGGAAGAAATATGCGCGGCCAAAAGCAACAAGGACATTGCCCGAACGCTTGGTGTCAGCGAAAAGACCGTCCGCAACCATGCCACACGCATCTTTGCCAAGCTTGGTGTCGCGACCCGGCAGGAAGCCATTTTGAAGATGCAGGACCGTCGGTGAGTTTTTGGATGTTGCAAAGGGGTGGGGGCCTCGCGACCCAAGGCCCGCTTGCAATCCGCAACCCGGGCGGCAAACATCTGGCATGAGACACGCCTTCATATTCGACGTTTTTGGAACCTGTGTTGACTGGCGCACCAGCGTTGCCCGCGAGGTTGCCCGTCATGTGCCGGGCGTCGATGCCCTGGCCTTTGCGACCGCCTGGCGGGGCGAGTACGACCCGGCCATGGAGCGTATCCGAACCGGCGGGCGAGGGTATGTGGATCTGGACGTGTTGCACCTGGAAAATCTGGAGCGCACGGCTACCAAATTCGGGGTTACCCTATCTGATCCGAAGGCGCTGAACCGGGCGTGGGAAAGGCTCGACCCGTGGGAGGACGTCGTTCCGGGGCTTGAGGCCCTCAGAAAAGACGCCCTGATTGCACCATGTTCCAATGGCTCGATCGCCATGATGGCGCGTCTGGCGCGATATGCGAGGTTCCCATGGGATTGCATCCTGGGGGCCGGGGTCGCGCGCGACTACAAGCCGAAACCAGAGGTCTATCTTGCTTCGGTTGCGGCCCTTCGGTTGGAACCCAAGGACGTATGCATGGTTGCCGCGCACAACAGCGATCTGGCCGCCGCCCGGGCCCTGGGCTTGAAAACCGCTTTCGTTCCGCGACCACGCGAACATGGCGAGGGGCAGACCACCGATCTTGCCCCGAGCGAGGCATGGGACTGGGTGGCCAAGGACTTCGATGATCTTGCCGTGCAGGTGGCCCGGTGACAGCGGACGAGATTATCAAGCGGCTTGATCTTGCAGAGCACCCCGAGGGTGGCTGGTTTCGTCAGACCTGGCAGGCCGATGATGGCCCGCGCGCCAGCGGAACCTGCATCTATTTCCTGTTGCGGGCAGGAGAACGCAGTCACTGGCACCGGGTGGATGCGACCGAGATCTGGCACTTCTATGCAGGTGCCCCGCTGACCCTCAGCCTGTCAGAAAACGACGAAGGTCCGGCCGTTATGCATCGGCTGGGTCCTGGTCTTGAAAACGGTGAGGTGCCACAGATCATTGTTCCCCGGCACCACTGGCAATCGGCAAGGGCAGAGGATGGATGGGCCTTGGTTGGTTGCACGGTTAGCCCCGGGTTCCAATTCGAGGGATTCGAGTTGGCATCACCGGAATTCGATATTCCCTAAGCCCAGGTATCGCGAGGGGCAGAGTGGCGACCTCCAATGTCGGCAAACCCAGTGAAACCGAACTTGCGAAGTGCGAAAACACAGTCTATGACGCGTTCCGGCGGGTGATTAGCTCAGTGGTAGAGCGCTTCGTTCACATCGAAGATGTCAGCGGTTCAAATCCGTTATCACCCACCATTTCCTGACTTTTCGTCTGACTGCTCACTCGATTATCCGACCTTCGGCTGGGTTATTGAGCGATCACACCTGCCAGAGATGAACTGTGGTGTCGGGGCAGCCGCATTCAAGGCCGATGTCGCGCCGGAGAGCACAGGGCATGTGGCGCAGGCGCTTGTCTTGGCAGATCAGTCGCAAGTCGTTCTTTGAGTTCTTTGCGTGGCCACGGTGGAAAAGATTTCTGAGCATCGTTGATACACCTTGCTGCGAGTTGTGATTCTTGTCAGATTACGACCTCAAGTGAACTTGAGGGGAAGCGAAAAGTGGAGATTGCACATGGTGCGTCCGAATGATCTGAGTGTCGGCGAGATGGCTGCGCGTTCCGGGGTGCCGGTATCGACGATCCACTATTACGAAGCCGAGGGATTGATCGAAGGTTGGCGCACGCCGGCCAATCACCGCCGGTACGATCGCCGCGAACTGCGGCGGGTGGCCATTGTTAGGGTGGCGCTTTCGGTCGGCGTGTCGCTTGCGGAAGCAAAGGAGGTGCTTGACCGGGTGCCGCGTACCAAAGCCGTGACCCAGAAAGACTGGGCTGCGGCAGCCGAACCCTGGGCTGCGCTTCTTGATGAACGGATCGAAATGCTGCAGCGTTTGCGCGATCAGATGGGGTTTTGCATCGGTTGCGGTTGTCTGTCGCTGGAATCCTGTCCGCTTTACAATCAGAACGACACGCTGGCAAAGAACGGCCCCGGGCCGCGCCGTTGGTTGGGTGCCGCATCCGAACGGGTCGAGGTGACGACATGAGCCATCCCGATCTTTGGATACTGCGTCACGGCCAGACCCAGTGGAATTTGGCGGGGCGCATGCAGGGGTGGAAGGATTCGCCATTGACCGCCCTTGGACAATCGCAGGCACGCCAGCAGAACGCCTTGTTGCAGCAGGCGGATTTGCCTCGGGACGTGGGGTTTCATGTCTCTCCGCTTGGACGGTGCCGGGCGACCGCCGAACTCGCGCTGGCGGGGCTGTGTGATGCGCCCTTGGTGGACGATCGGCTGAAAGAAGTGTCGGTTGGCATGTTCGAAGGGCTGACCCTGCGCGATGTCGAGACCGATTGGCCGGGCATTACAGATACGGTGGACGGGATCAGCTTTCACTACCGTGCCCCCGGTGGTGAAAGGCTGGATGGCTTTCGCGCCCGCATTGATGCCTGGCTTCAGGACCTGAGCGGTCCGACGGTGGTCGTGACCCACGGCATGGTCTCGCGCGAGATGCGGGGAATACTTCTTGGCTTGGATGCAGCAGGTGCAGCGGACCTGCCGGGCGGGCAGGGGAACATCTATAAGGTTTCGGGTGGTGAAATGACGGCAATTGAGGCTTGAACTTGCGCCACGCTCGCCGTATTGGCGCAGACGGCGGGCGATTAGCTCAGTTGGTAGAGCGCCTCGTTTACACCGAGGATGTCGGGAGTTCGAGTCTCTCATCGCCCACCAACGTTCATTTTGCCAAAGGCAAAATGAACGCGCGACAGGCGATGCAAGCATCGCCGAGAGCGACCCGTTCCAAAAGACGCCAAAGGCAAAATGAACGCGCGACAGGCGATGCAAGGCACCGCCACTCACAGGCCCTTGCGCTTCTAGCGAAAGACTCCGGGTTTCAATATCGACAGCGGATTCGCCTTGTCGTCGGTCCAGATCGTGCCGCCGTCCGCGCTTTGTTCAATCCACAATCCACTTGCCAGAAGCGGCTGCACATGGGCCGGATCGCGCGCCAACATGACCACGTCGCTGTTGCGATATCCGGGGTCATCCGACGCGCGGTGTTGCTGAAATTGTCGCCAGATTGACACGCCCAGAGCCTCGGCCGAGCGGGCGAGCGGCAGGCCGATGTCGTAGTACCTGTTCGATATGTGGAAAACCAGAACACCGCCGTCGTTCAGCCGGTTCAGGTATAGCTCCATCGCTTCGCGCGTGGTCAGATGGACCGGCACGGCATCCGAGGAATAGGCGTCGATCACAAGGATATCGAACCGGATATTCGGTTGATCTTCCAGAACGACACGGGCATCGCCAAGATGAGTTGGGGCGTCAGGAGCGCAGGACGACAGAAAGGTGAATTGATCCGGGTCACGGGCGACCTGATCGACCATCGCGTCGATCTCGTAAAAGTGCCAGTATTGGCCATCACGCGCATAACAGGCGAGGGATCCGACCCCAAGGCCGACGATGCCCACCCAATTGGCACGGTCCCCAAGTTCCGACGACATGATCTGCCCCATGGGCCCGGCGGGGTGGTAATAGGACGTCGGCTGTGGGCGCCGTTTGTCGTAATCGGCAAGGCTTTGGGCACCATGCACCGTGGTTCCGTTGGTGTAGATGCGCGCTCCATCGCGGTCCAGCACCTGATGCAGGCCAAAGAAACTCCGGTCAGTGAACCGCCGGTCGTCTGCGCCCGCAAGCCAGACCGGAAGAACGGCAACAAGACAGGCCGCCACGGCGAAGGACGGAAACGGGGTGCGGGCGAAGACCAGCAACAGACCGATGCCGCCAGCCATCAGAACCGGCAGCATGACGGGCGCGAGTAAAAGGGCCTTGGCAACGCCCGCCAGGGTCAGACCCAGGGCCAGGCCAAGGGCCAAGCCACGAACCAACGTGCGCGGTGTCAGGCGCAACACGTGCTGGAAGGCAATGATCAGCGCAATCAGAAGTGTGGTGATGCCCTCGTAGTGGTCTGAAAAGACGACGGGCGCGACGATTGAGTTGAAAAGCCCGCCCAATGCGCCGCCGATCGACATGGTGACGTAAAAGACCGTCAGATCGCCGGCGCCGGGCCGAGCCTCGTAAAGGGTTCGGTGCGCCCAAACGGCCACGAGGAAAAAGCAGGTGATCAGCACCAGCGTGTTCATCGGCCCCAGATGCGCGCCCGCAACACCGACAAAAAGGCATAGCCCGAGTACGATTGCCAGTTGCGCCGCCTGGGTCAGCCACATGCCCTTTAGGGGCGTGCGACCGGAAAAGGTCACAACAAAGCTAAGCAGATATAACGCCAGCGGGATCACCCAGATCAGGGGCACGGCACCGATGTCGGTGCTGATCTTCGACGTTACGGCCAGCATCAGCGACGAGGGCACGAAGGCCAGCACAAGCCAGATCAACATGCGGCTTGGGGGGATGGTCGAGGTTTCGGATAGCGTGATCGTGGCCGGTGCCACCTGCCGTCGCCCGAAGATCAGGCCACCGCAGGTCGCAAGCCCGAGGCCAAGCGCGACAAACCCAAACGAGAACGCCGTGGCGATCTGTCCCGCCCCAAAGAACGGTTCGGCCAGCAAGGGAAAGGCCAGAAGCGCAATCAATGATCCAAGGTTGGAAGCACCATAGAGAAAATAGGGATCGTCAGCGGACGGGCCGTCTGATCGGGCATACCAGGACTGAATCAATGGAGCGTTGGACGACAACAACGCAAATGGCGCACCGACCCCAAGGGCAAAAAGCCCCAGTGTCTGAAAAGCGACCGATCCGCTGGCATCCAGCCGCCACGCTTCGGGCAGCGCCGGGGGCAGGAAAAACAGGGCCAGGGCCCAAAGCACCATATGGGTCGCGATCTGGGCCGGAACAGGCAGATAACGCGTCGACAGATGTGCATAGACATAGCCCGCAATCAGTACGCTTTGGAAAAACAGCATGGCCGTCGTCCAGACAGCCGGAGCGCCGCCAATCACGGGAAGCACGATCTTTGCAAAAAGCGGCTGGACAAAGAACAACAGCGACGCGCTGAGAAAGATCGTCGCCGTGAAAAGGACCGGCGCAAGGGAAGCCTGCGAACTGGTGGTGTCGCGCGGAATGAAAGTCATGGATATCCCGTGTTTTTCCTGTCTTCGAGAAGCACGGAAATATGTTTCCAGTGTGGCAACAGCAGGGGAAAATTCAGAGGCTCTGTCGCCAATTGGGCCGTTTGCGCTCGACAGATCGCGGCTTTGGGTGTCCTGTCGCCTGCATGACAACGATCTGCCCTGCCAGCCCCGAGGATTTGCCCGGGATCATTGCCGTCCAGCTTGAAAGCTGGCGGCGCACCTATGGTGAAGTCCTGCCGACGGAGTACCTTGGGGGCCCGCTTTCGCGGGATTTGGCGGCAACTTGGACGCCTGACCGGTTGTCGACCGCATTGGTCTTGATCGCAAGGCACGAAGGACGTGTCCTCGGCGTGGCCGCGACTTTTCCCGACGCTGAGGGCGGTCCTTATTTGGATAACCTGCACGTGGCGCTTGCGGCCGAAGGTACAGGTGTCGGGCAGGCGCTGATGCGCGCTACCGCAAAAGACTTGATCAAGCGTGGCAAGGGATCACTGCACTTGACGGTCGTCGAGACAAACCGTCGGGCGGTCAGGTTTTACGAAAGGCTGGGCGGCACATTTGGCGCTCCGATCGAAGACGCGATGTTTGGCCACAAGGTCCAGGCTCTGCCGGTTCATTGGTCCGATCTGCCTGCCCTTGCGGGCATCGGCAGCTAAAAGGGAACCGAGGGGCGTTGCCCCCTCGGTTCTGAATCAGGTCGTTCTGGATCAGATCTTCTCGGCCACCACGAAACGATTTGGCGTGGTCGGCGGATAAAGCCCTGTTTCGACGATGCGAAACCCGGCATTCTCGATCAAGCGGTCAACCTGAGCGACCTTGAGGAACCGAACGAACGGTGCCTTGCCGATCAGACGCATGGCCGCGACCATGGGGCGATAGTACCATTTCTCTCCGATCGCGGGGGTCTTGGAGATGAATAGCCCGCCCTTGGGAAGCATGGCGTGGATGTCTTGCAGGCTTGCTTCTGCATCTGGCACGAGGTGCAGAAGATTGAACGCCAGAATGGCCTGCACTTTCAGGTCTTCGTGACCGGTCAGGGCGGCATCGGCCACGCGGAAGTCGACCATTTCGGCACCGGGGTTGGCCCGGGCAATGTCGATCATCCCTTGCGACACGTCGCTTGCGGCATAGGCGCTGACGCCATCGCGAAGCTTCAGCGCCGTCGATCCGGTGCCGCATCCCAGTTCAAGTACGTGATCGGTGGATTTCAGATAGCTTCTTACCCGGGTCAGGGTTTCTTCATAGGCGCCAGGGTCGGCAATGGGGCTTTTGGCGTATTTCGGCGCGATGCGATCCCAGAAAGCGGTGTTGGTCATGGGTTGTCTCCTTGTCATGCGCTTCAATCGCACATACGATTATGAACAGGAATTGGGAATTTTCGCAGAATTAGCATACGGATTTGCATGAATTGGGCCGCGATAAATTTTGACTGGAATCAGGTTCGGGCCTTTCTGGCAACGATGGAGGAAGGATCGCTGTCCGCTGCCGCTCGGGCATTGGGGCTGACCCAGCCGACGCTTGGCCGCCAGGTCGCCGCTTTGGAAGAGCACTTGGGCGTAACGTTGTTCGAGCGATCCGGGCGGCACCTGATGCCGACCCCGGCGGCCTTTGAGATCGCCGAGCACGTCAAAGCCATGGGAGAAGCCGCGGCGCGGTTTTCCCTGGCGGCCTCGGGTCAATCGCAATCCATCGAAGGTGTCGTCAAGATTTCGGCGACGGAAATGTATTCGGCCATGGTGCTGCCGGGATTGATCCAGACCCTGATAAAATCGCACCCGGGGATTGTGATCGAGATCATCGCAACCAATTCGTTAAGCAACTTGCGTCAGCGCGAAGCGGACATCGCGATCCGGAACACCGAGCCGACCGATCCCGACATGATCGCCCGCCGGATGACCGACGAACGGGGCGGCATGTTCGCCACCGCCGATCTGGTCAGGCGACATGGCCCCTTTGAAACACTGGCCGACCTGAAGGATGCGCCCTTCATCGGTTTTGGCAGCACCTCGACGATACTCAAAGCACTGACAGATAAGGGTGTTCCCGCGACACAAGCGAATTTCGTCGCCATGAGCGACAACCATCTGGTGCATTGGGAACTTGCCAAGCGGGGCATCGGTATCGGGCTGAACGGTTGGGACGTTGGATGTCTCTATCCCGGGATGCAACGGATACTTGAAGATGACCTGATGTTCGAATTTCCGGTCTGGCTGGTGGCACCGCGCGAGTTGAAGACCAACGCCCGGGTTCGTGTCGTCTTTGATGCGCTTGCCGATCACTTGACTGGGTTCAAAGCCGAACATCAAAGCGTGAAGAAATCTGCTTGACGGCCTGCACCCCCTTCCTTATGTGACCTCTCACCGCGCGGTTGTAGCTCAGTTGGTTAGAGTACCGGCCTGTCACGCCGGGGGTCGCGGGTTCGAGCCCCGTCAACCGCGCCACTTCCCCCTTTTTTTGCCATCCGCCGCATCGGGGGATTTCGGCAGTTTTCCTAGTCGAAGACGGTTCTGATGACGTCTTCGGCCACCGCAAATCCATGTGTCATACCCTGTCCATTGGTCATTGTGACGAGGGTGACATTCGGGTCGGGTCTGACGATCAGGGCATCTTCGCCAGAAAGGTGCGCGTAATGCCCGATCCAACGCTCGGCAATTTCGGGCTCGGGCAGGTCGACCAGTGCCAGGGCCTCTTCAAGGATCAGGCGGTCGATCTCATCGGAGCTTTCGGCGCTCCAGTTGCCATCATAGGCATGGGAATCGCCGATTGTGACGCTGCCGTCGGCCTCTTGGGCAAGGATCACGTGGATACCATGGGCCATGTGGTCCGGGCGGTTCTTTTCCTGATGCGCCTTTAGCTGCGGCAGGCTGGGACAGGCGGCAAACGCCTCATAGCGGGTCAGGCTGAGCCCACCCAGAAGAAACGGCGGTAACCGCCAGCCTTTCGGCTGTGGCCTGGTGCGCATCATCTGGAGCCGACACCGACCGACCTGCGCGTGCCGAAAGGCATCGGGAAACAACGTGCCGAACTCATCTCCGCCGCAAACCACGGTATGGCCGGCCTTGAACGTCCCGCCTGAGGTTTCAACGATGCCCTCAGCGATCCCCAAAACCTCGGTCTGTGTGAAGAAGGCCACCGAATGCGCGCTTTGAAGCCAACCCGCGATCTGACCCATGGCAAGGCGCTGATCCACTTTCCAGGCATCAGGGCTCCAAAGGCCGCCAAGGGCGCGCTTTGGGTTCAGGACAGCCGCATGATCGGGCAGGGCGTCCGGCGGCACGAGTTCAAACCGCGCATCCTGCGTTGAACTGGCGTTCTGGCATTCGGACATAACGCTTAGTTCTTCGGGCGTTCTGGCCAGAAAGAGACACCCGGCCTGATGCAACGCAACATTGGCATTTCGCGCCAGGTCCTGCCAGCAGGCAAGCGACCGTTCCGCCGATCGCAGTTGCCTGCCTGGCGATTGGGCGACAAGCGCAAGCATCCCGAAGTTGCGCCGCGAGGCCCCGTCAGCGAACGCGTCGCGTTCAAAGACAGCGACCCGCAATCCTGCGTTTGCCGCGTGATAGGCATGGGCCAGCCCCATGATCCCCGCGCCGACGATCGCCAGATCAAATTGCCTCATCATGTGCCTTGTGCCATCCTTTGACCTCGCGAAGATGTCGATCCTAGCGCGTCAATGCGTCCAGTACCCGCGCCCAACTTCGCGCGCCCTTGTGGAACGAACGCACGTCGTACTTCTCGTTCGGGCTGTGGATTTGGTCATCGTCCAGACCAAACCCGATCAGCATCGACGGCAACCCCAGGATTTCCTTGAAATACCCTGCGATCGGGATCGACCCGCCGCCCCCGATGAATGCGGCCTCGCGGGGCCATTCGTCCGACAAGGCAAGGCGCGCGGCCTCGAATTTCGGATCGTCGGTCGACATCACGCTCGCAGGCGAGCAACCGTGGTCTTTGAATGTGACCGAGCAATCGGGGGGCAGCATGTCACGGACCATGGCGCGGAAACTGTCGCGGATCGCCTGTGGATCCTGCGTGCCCACAAGACGAAAACTGATCTTGGCCGACGCTTTGGCGGGCAGTACGGTCTTGAAGCCATCGCCTGTATATCCGCCGTCGATGCCGTTTACCTCACACGTCGGGCGCGACCAGAGCATTTCAAGCGCCGTTCGGTCTGCTTCGCCCGCAGGGCGCGACAGACCGACGTCGCCAAGAAACGCGTCGGGATTAAACCCCAATCTGTCCCATTGGGCACGAACTGCTTCGGGCAATTCGTCAACGCCATCGTAGAACCCAGGAACAGTGATCCGTCCCGTGTCGTCGTGCAGGGCTGCGATGATCCTGGTCAAGACGCGGATCGGGTTGATGGCCGGTCCGCCGAACAGCCCAGAATGCAGATCCTTGTTGGGACCGGTGATGGTGATCTCTTCCCCCAAAAGCCCGCGCAACATGGTTGTGATCGCCGGGGTGTCGCGGTCGAACAGGCCAGTGTCACAGATAAGGGCCATATCGGGCTGGCTGAGTTCATCCGTGTGCTCTTTCAGGAAGGGTACCAGCGACGGAGACCCTGATTCCTCTTCGCCCTCGAAAATGAAGGTGATCCGGCAAGGCCACGACCCATGAACCGCCTTCCAGGCGCGGCAGGCTTCGATAAAGGTCATTAACTGGCCCTTGTCGTCGCAAGCGCCACGGGCGCGGATGACCTTGCCCAGGGCGGTTTCCTCGATCGCGGGATCAAAAGGATCACGATCCCAAAGGTCAAGCGGATCAACGGGTTGAACGTCATAATGGCCATAGAACATCAGATGCGGCGCACCGTCGCCCACATGGCCAATGACCATTGGATGTCCCGGCGTCGGACGTACTTCGGCCTCGACCCCGAGACTTGTCAGATCGGCAACCAACCAGTCGGCTGCTCTCTGACAGTCGGCCTTGAAGGCCGGATCCGTCGAGATCGACGGGATGCGAAGGAAGTCGGACAAGCGCTCAAGCGAAGGGTCAAGGTCGCTGTCGATTTTGTTTAAGACGGCGTCAAGTGTCATGGGGGCTCCTGTTCGTTTGTCGCAGACGTTACCCGACCTGTCGCCAGGGTCCAGCACTGGCCCTTATGCTCGGGGAAGGGTATTGAGGAAAAAACGGAGGACCGAGCATGAGGTTGGTCAAAACATTTCTGGCAGCCTTGATCCTGGCAAGCCCTGCATCGGCACAGGTACTGAGCGAATCCGAAGCCAGGAAATCCCTGTTCCCGACCCGCGGCCATGTTGTGCAGGTATCGGGGAAGCTGTCCAAGTTCGATCAGAATATCGTCCGCCAGATTGTGCCCCTTATGGCCAAACAGCTGCGTCAACCGGTGCGATATTACGCTACGATTGCCTATTCGCCCGACGATGGCGTCGTCCACGATTCGCTTCAGGCGGCCATGAATTTTCACACCCCACAGGCCGCCGACCGGGCCGCCCTGGCCGCCTGCAACAAATTGAAATCACGCTCCGCAAATGGTTGCCGTGTGGCGGCACGTGTTGTGCCAAAGCGCTATAAGCCCCGTCCGCTGACGCTTTCGATTGATGCAACGGCTGGGTTCAACTCGATCTATCGCAAGGCCAAGTCACCGAAATCATTCGCAATATCGAGAAAGACCGGGAACTGGGCGGTAGGGAAAAGCGACGGCGCGGCGATCAACAGCTGCGAAAAGATCGGTCGGCCCGGTGATTGCGAAATTGTGATCCGCGATTGATTGATCCGCGTCAAATTGTTCTCTGTAAATTTGGTGTTTACTGACATAGTCAATGCCAATCGCAAGAAAGCGCGACTAGGGAGTTCTTCGTGGACTATTCTGCAAAACTAGATGCCGCCATCCAAAGCCTTCATGACGAAGGCCGTTATCGTACGTTTATCGACATCGTTCGCAGCCGTGGACAGTTTCCGCATGCCACATGGAAGCGCCCGGATGGGACCGAGCGCCCGGTGACCGTATGGTGCGGCAATGATTATCTGGGCATGGGCCAGCATCCCGAGGTTCTGGCGGCCATGCACGCGGCTTTGGATGATACAGGTGCCGGATCGGGCGGAACGCGCAATATCAGCGGAACGACCCTTTATCACAAGGCGCTTGAGGCCGAGATGGCCGATCTGCACGGCAAGGAATCGGCGCTTTTGTTCACCAGTGCCTATATAGCGAACGACGCCACGTTATCCACGCTTCCCAAGCTTTTTCCCGGACTGATCATTTATTCCGACGCGCTCAACCACGCTTCGATGATCGAGGGCATTCGCCGCAATGGCGGGGCCAAACGGGTGTTCCGGCACAATGACGTGGCGCATCTGCGTGAACTTCTGGCCGCAGACGATCCAGCGGCGCCCAAGCTGATTGCTTTTGAATCGATCTATTCGATGGATGGGGATTTTGGCCCGATTGAAGAGATCTGCGATTTGGCCGATGAATTTGGTGCCTTGACGTATCTGGACGAGGTTCACGCGGTTGGCATGTATGGCCCGCGCGGCGGTGGTGTGGCCGAGCGTGACGGTTTGATGGATCGCATCGACATCATCAACGGAACCCTTGCCAAGGCGTTTGGCGTGATGGGTGGATATATTGCAGCAAGTGCAAAAATGTGTGACGCCATAAGGTCTTATGCTCCGGGCTTCATCTTCACCACATCGCTTGCGCCGACCATTGCCGCGGGGGCTGCCGCTTCGGTTCGGGTGCTGAAAACCGATCCCTCGATCCGCGATCAGCATCAGACCCAGGCAAAGATCCTGAAAACCCGCCTCAAGGGCCTTGGATTGCCTCTGATCGACCACGGAAGCCACATTGTACCGGTTATTGTTGGCGATCCGGTCCATACAAAAGCCTTGTCCGACATGCTGTTGGAAGATCACGGTATTTATGTGCAACCGATCAATTATCCCACCGTGCCCCGTGGCACCGAACGGTTGCGGTTCACGCCGTCTCCCGTCCATGGACCGGGCGAAATTGACAAGCTAATAAAGGCGATGGACGCACTTTGGTCCCATTGTGCTCTCAATCGCGCCGATCTTTCTGCCTAGCAACTCACCCGTGACCAGCGATTAGGTGTGTGTTAACTATTAACACATTAAACTCAGGGCCGATTCTGCCGCCCTGACCTGGGGAACGATATGAGTAATTTGGGGCAGGACATATGACCGGGCGTCCAAAGACGCCAGATACGGCCAACGAGACGGAGAACCTGAAAGGGTTCGACGATTTCGAGTTGCGGCTTGGCGACATCATGCGTGGAGAGCGTGCGACGCTTGGCAAGTCGCTTCTGGATGTCCAGCGCGAACTAAAAATCAAAGCGACGTATATCTCGGCAATCGAGAATACGGACCCCTCGGCCTTTGACACACCGGGCTTTGTGGCCGGCTATGTGCGGTCTTATGCGCGCTATCTGGGTCTTGACCCCGAGTGGGCCTTTCAGACGTTCTGTGATGAAGGCAATTTCACCGTAACCCACGGCATGTCCCCCGATGCCAGTCGCAAAAGCGACAAAGCGCCGGGTGTCAAGAAATCTCCGACCGCCAAAGACAAGCCTGCGCATCTGCGCGATCCCTTCACCGATCCTTCGGTCAGCTATCTGCCCAAGGGCGAAGCGTTGATGTCGGGGATCGAACCCCGGGCTATCGGGTCGATCGCGGTGCTTCTGGTTCTGCTTTTGGGGATCGGTTACGGCGGTTGGGCGGTTCTGCAGGAAGTGCAGAAGGTTCAATTGACCCCGGTCGATCAGACGCCCGAGGTTCTTGCGGTTCTCGATCCCCTAAGCGATGCGGTCAAGCTGGGTGAAAACGACGTGCCCGACACGACCCAGTTCACGGCGCCTGCAACAGACCACTTTGACCGGCTGTCTCGCCCAGAGGCATTGGACGTTCCGGTTCTGGTGGCGCGGGACGGACCGATTTCGTCAATCGACCCCGACACCATTGGCGCCTTGGCCCCAAGCCCCGATAATCGCTTCGCGTCCTCGCGGGCCCCCAGGCCGGACAATATGCCATTTGCAGTTCCCGGCGGCTCGGCGATTGAACCGGAAGTGACGCGCCTGGATACGTCGGATCTGTTGCCACCTGTGCAGGTGGTCGAAGCTCTTGCGCCTTCGGTGGCTCTGCTTGCGGTCCGCCCGTCATGGGTACGGGTGCGCGGCGCCGACGGCACCATCGTGTTCGAAAAAATACTCGATGCGGGCGAACAGTTCGAAGTTCCCCTGACCGAGGAACCTGCGACGCTTCGGGCCGGCAACGCCGGGTCACTATACTTTGCCGTCAATGGCGAAACTTACGGTCCTGCGGGCGATGGTCCTGCAGTGATCCGCGACGTTGTGTTGTCGCCGGAAAAACTCACGGAAAAGTACGCGGTGGCCGATGCCACGGCAGATACCGATCTGGCACGTTTCATCGCGGTGGCCCAGGCCGACAGCAGCAGCGAGTAATTGCGTCTGCGCTTCTTCCAACCTATCTAGACGGCATCGCAACAAAGGCTTCCAACTGATGTCGCTGAACCCCATCCGCCCGTGGCGCAATATCTATCGTCGCAAGTCGCGCCAAATCCACGTGGGATCGGTGCCGGTGGGGGGCGATGCTCCGATCACGGTTCAGACGATGACCAACACCGACACGACGGATGTGGCCGCAACGGTGGCTCAGGTCCAGGCCGCCGCCGAAGCGGGCGCGGATATCGTGCGGGTCTCGGCGCCAGACGAAGCCTCGGCGCGGGCGTTGAAGCAGATCGTGGCCGAAAGCCCGGTGCCGATCGTCGCGGATATTCATTTCCACTATAAACGCGCCATCGAGGCGGCCGAGTCGGGTGCAGCCTGCCTGCGGATCAACCCCGGAAACATCGGGTCCGAGGATCGGGTGCGCGAGGTCATCAAGGCCGCCCGCGATCATGGATGTTCAATGCGTATTGGCGTGAACGCTGGCAGCCTGGAAAAACACCTGCTGGAAAAATATGCCGAACCATGCCCCGAAGCGATGGTGGAAAGTGGCCTGGATCACATCAAAATCCTGGAAGACAACGACTTTCTGGATTTCAAGATCAGCTGCAAGGCCTCTGACGTCTTCCTTGCCGCCGCTGCCTATCAGGCTCTGGCCGAGGCGACGGACGCGCCGATCCATCTGGGGATCACCGAGGCGGGCGGACTGACTTCGGGCACCATCAAATCGTCCATCGGGTTGGGAAATCTGTTGTGGATGGGCATTGGTGACACGATCCGGGTGTCGTTGTCTGCCGATCCCGTGGAAGAGGTGAAAGTCGGCTATGAGATACTGAAATCGCTCGGTCTGAGGCACCGTGGGGTCAACATCATCTCGTGTCCGTCCTGTGCGCGACAGGGATTTGACGTCATCAAGACAGTCGAGGCGCTTGAAAAGCGGCTTGAACACATCAAGACCCCGATGAGCCTTTCGATCATTGGATGTGTGGTGAACGGACCTGGCGAGGCGTTGATGACCGACGTGGGATTCACCGGCGGCGGGGCAGGGTCCGGCATGGTTTACCTGGCGGGCAAGCAAAGCCACAAACTGACCAACGATGAAATGATCGAACATATCGTCGAACAGGTCGAAAACCGCGCCGCCAAGATCGAGGCCGAGGGCGATGCCGAGGCAACGCCACAAGGCGTGGCAGCCAAGGCCTAGGTGTTCAGCGGTGCATGCAATCGGGTGGTGCGCGTGATGATCCCGCCGCGATTGCCGATCTCGATTGATCCGTAAGCCTCTTTGAAACACGCCGGTAACGGGCGATCACCCTTCATCGACAGCCAGAGCCGCATCAGGTGTCGGCGGTTTCCCGGGTCTGGCCAATCGGTGAAACCGGTCCGGTCGTGAAGCTGCGAGTGGTTATAGACGAACTGCATGTCGCCGGGCCGGAGGTCCATGCCAAAATGAAGTTCGGGATCGTTGGCCAGTGCATCGAAGGCATCGAGCGCGGCAATATGATCGGATGTCAGCCGCATCGCGCCTTCAAACCTTTGCGCACTTTCGATGTATTGCCGTTGATAGAAGACGGTCAGAAATCCTTCGTGCCAGTTGAAGACGGGAATTTCCATGTAGGGTTTCGCGCCGTCTGGCACCTCGCCGCGCCGGTCGGTGGCAATCGGATCGAAAAGCCGCGCCAGCAAATGCGGGCACTCGGCGCGCATGCGGTTAAAGATGCTTTCGGCACTGACCAGAAGTGATCGACCACCGGATTTCGCCGGGCGGATACAGATCAGCCCGACCACATCCGCGCTGTCGGTGTGAAAGGTCTGACGCTCGGACGTTTGATAGATGCGTGTTTCCGGGTCCTTTGCATCGGCACCGGTATCGCGCACGTGACCAAGGATATGCCCTTGGGCGTTCTGGGAACGGGCCATCCCCAGATGGGCGCCGATCCCGCAAAAGATCGTGGCGGTCTTTTCTTGTGAAAAGGCCTCGATTGGCAGACCGCGCAGAACCTCGACGCCAACGCCGTGCAGCAAATTCTGCTTCAGATCGGTAATGTGACGGGAGAAGCCGGGCAGGGGGAATTCGGCTTTCTTAATGGTTCCGATGTCTTTGCCGAGGCTCAGAAAATTCTCTGCAGCCGCGTCCAACTCGTCAATATCCTCTGGGCTCAGCCGATAGAGCCAGGCATCGGTGTCTGCCGCCATGTCTTTTCCAAGCCAGGCGGAAGGCCCGGAAAGCCGGGAAGGAAGATCGTCAGGCGTTATCGTCATAGAGCGCAGCCATCCGGCACAATGAGACTAGCCCTGGTTGTTCCGAATGTCGTCGATAATGGCACGCATCTGGTCCAGTTCCACAAAGCCGCGAACGAAATTTTCACCCATGATGAAGCTGGGCGTGCCCTGGATCTGTAAGGTGGCACCAAGTGCGCGGTTGTCAGCGATGATCTGCGCAACCTTTTCGCCCTCCATTTCGCCAAGAACGGCGTCGTGATCCAGACCCAGTTTCCCCGACGTGCGGGCCAGGAAGCCAGCGTTTATGTTCCCGTTGTGGGTCATCAGCAGGTCGTGGATATTCTTATATGCCTCGTCGCCAGCGACCAGTTTGACCGCAAGAGCATAGCTTGACGCAAGCGTGGATTGTTCTCCGAGGATGGGGAATTCCTTGACGATGTACCGGATATTGCCGTCGGTCGCGATCAGTTCTTCCACCGCCGGATAGGCGCGTTTGCAAAACCCACAGCGGTAATCCAGGAATTCCACCATGGTGACATCTCCGTCCGGATTGCCACCGACAAAACTTGCGCCGTCGTTGAATATGGCATCCCGGTTGTCTTCGATCATCGCCAATTCCTGCTGCGCGGCTTCCTGCCCGCGGCGTTGTTCAAGAATTGCGATCGCTTCCATCAGAACTTCCGGGTTTTCAAGCAGATAGTCGCGGATTTCGGACCGGAAAATCGACCGTTCGTGGTCGGACATCGACTCGATCTCGAAGGCACCGGCAAGGGTTGCGGGCAACACACAGATCACGGTGGCAAGGACCAGTCGCAACATGGGGAATGACTCCTGTTTACAATTCGCGCGAGGATGGCAGAACGCCCGATGAAATCAACCACTTCACCAATATGTGTAGTTCCGCAGGGCCATTGACGCCACAGGTCGCGCTTGGCAGAGCTTGGGCTGGAAACAACGGAGAAGTCGCCATGTCATTGTCGCGTCGTTCAAAGGTCGATCCCTTCATCGTGATGGACGTGATGGAGGCCGCAGCGCGGGCCGAGGCTGAAGGTCGCCACATTATCCATATGGAAGTCGGGCAACCTGGGACACCTGCCCCTGCAGGCGCGCGCGCTGCGCTGACCAAAGCCATGGCGGACGATGCCTTGGGCTATACGGTGGCGCTTGGGTTGCCTGCATTGAGGCAAAAGATCGCGTCGCTTTACGGCGAGCGGTATGGGGTCGACCTATCGCCGGATCGGGTCATCGTAACGGCAGGGTCGTCAGGGGCGTTTCTGCTCTCGTTCACGGCCTTGTTCGATGCCGGAGAACGTGTCGCGCTTGGCGCGCCCGGTTACCCATCGTATCGCCAGATATTGGGCGCGCTCAGCCTTCAGGCGGTCGATATTCCGACCCGGCTTGAAGACCGCTTTCAACCGGTGCCCGAAACCCTGCCTGACGACATCCAGGGCCTGATTGTCGCGTCACCCGCCAATCCCACGGGCACGATGCTGGATAAACCTGCCCTGTCGTCCCTGATCAGGGCGGCATCAGAGCGGGGGGCCGCTTTTGTTTCCGACGAGATTTATCACGGTCTTGAGTATGGCCGAAGGGCTGTCAGTGCCCTTCAGATTACCGACGACGTTCACGTCATCAATTCGTTTTCCAAGTATTATTCGATGACCGGATGGCGGGTTGGCTGGATGGTCGTGCCCGAATCTCATGTCCGCACCGTTGAGCGCCTGGCGCAGAACATGTTCATTTGCGCTCCCCACGCCAGCCAGGTGGCCGCCTTGGCCGCGATGGAGTGCAAAGACGAACTGGACGCCAATGTCCAGGTCTATCGCAGGAACCGCGATTTGATGCTTGAAGGGCTGAAAGAGGCCGGTTTCGATCGGATCGCACCACCTGACGGCGCTTTTTACATATATGCCGACGTTTCCGCACTGACCGACGACAGTCACAGATTCGCCGCCGACATACTGGAAAAAGCTGGTGTCGCGGTCACGCCGGGGCTGGATTTCGACAAGGGTCGTGGGGCGGGGACACTGAGGTTTTCCTATGCCAGATCCACCGCCGATATCGAGGAAGGGCTGGACCGGCTTCGAAAATTCATGATTTCGAGGGGTTTTGTGGAATAACCTCTGTCGGATCTCGCGGTTTCGCGGTAGCCTTCAAAAAAAACACGACCGAGGCAGATGAGCAGATTTTTCACAGCATTGACCATGCTGGCCCTTTTCGCGTTTCCGGGATCGCTTTTTGCGGATGCCAGGGTCGCTGAAATCGGCAAGGGCGGTGTCAGGATCGAGGATCAGGCGGGAGAGGTGTTTGTCACCATTCCGCTAAGCCAAGCCGTGCCCTGGCGTGTCTTTCTCGCAGATAACCCTCCACGGTTCGTGGTCGAGTTCAACGACGTTGTTTTTGACGGCGCGCCCGACGTCGCTTCGATCTCGGTGGCCGAAATCGTGACCGAGAAACACACGCTCGACGGGTCCCGGCTTGTGGCCATTCTGCGCGAACCGCTGGCCATCGCCGAAGCGGTCATGGATACCCAGACCGAAAGCGATGAGGCGGTGCTGCGAATCCGGTTGTCCGCGACAACTGCTGCCGATTTCCGCGAGGCAGCCGAAGACATCACAGAAAAGTTCGTGTCGGCGGACGAACCTCCGACTCGGATGGTTGTCGCGATCGACCCAGGTCATGGCGGCATTGACCCGGGAACCGAGGCGGGCGACATGCGCGAGGCCGATCTGATGTTGGCATTTGCCAAGCGGCTGCGCGAGGATTTGGTGCGTTCGGGGCACTTTGATGTCGTGTTGACACGCGAAGACGACAGTTTCGTTCCTCTGGAGACCCGGCTGACCCTGGCGCGGCAAGCGAAGGCGGATGTATTTTTGTCGCTCCATGCCGATGCGCTGACGTCGGATGCCGGATCGGCGTCTGGCTTGACGGTTTACACACTTGCCCCCGAAGCCGGCGACGAAGCGACGCAACGTCTGACAGAGCGGCATGGGGCAACCGACATTCTGACCGGAGTTGATCTGTCCGGCGCAGGGGATGATGTCGCGCACGCATTGTCCGATCTTGCCCGCCGGGACACCAGTCCGCGGGCCGAGGCGATGGCCGTGACACTTATTTCCGCGGCTCAGGCGGCGGAACTTGCGGTCAATTCGCGACCCCACAGGAAAGGCGACTTTGCGGTGTTGAAAGCTGCAGACATTCCGTCCGTTCTGATCGAACTTGGATTTTTGTCCTCGGCTGCGGACAGGGCACGCCTTGGGTCCGAGAAATGGTTGCAGGAGGCGACGCGCGCACTGCGGGATGGGTTACTCAGGTGGCAGGACGAAGACAGGTTGCTAAGCGATGGATTGCGCAAATGAAGCGGCCAATTCCCGCGCGGGGCTTTTGACGCTGGCAGACGGGCACCATATAGAGAAGGCTCAGACAAAGGCTAGGCACACGTGACCCGTTTCATATTCTCATTTTTTGGCGCGATTTTCAGCGCCGTGACTTTGGGTCTGATCATGGCTGCCTTGACCGCAGGCGCGGTCTTTTGGGTTTACGGCAAGAACCTGCCCGATGTCGAACCCCTGGCGAACTATCAACCGCCGACACTGACACGGATTTATTCGCCGGACGGGCGGATCATCGACGAATATGCCGAACAGCGCCGGATTTACATTCCCTTCGATGAGATTCCCGACCTTGTGAAACAAGCGTTCATTTCAGCCGAAGACAAGAACTTTTATGAACACGCTGGCTTTGATTTGCGCGGCATTGCTGCGGCCATGTACGAAGCCATCGAAAGCCGGGGCGAAAGCGTGCGCGGCGCCTCGACCATTCCCCAGCAGGTCGCCAAGATCATCTATTTCGGCAGTGAACGTGCGATCGAGCGGAAGATCAAAGAGATAATCCAGGCAAACCGAATGGTCACCACCATCGGGCGCGAAAAGATCCTGGAAATCTATCTGAACGAGATTTTTCTTGGCCAGAACGCTTATGGCGTGGCCGCTGCTGCCCAGACCTATTTCAACAAGACCCTGACCGAGTTGAACACCGAGGAAGCGGCCTATCTGGCCGCGCTACCCAAGGCGCCGTCCACCTATCATCCGGTGCGCGCCGAAGAACGCGCCGTGACCCGGCGAAACTTCGTGCTGCGCGAGATGTGGCAGAACGGCTATCTTGACGACGAAGCCTTCGAAACAGCGCGTGTTGCGCCCCTGTTGACGGTGCAGGCCGGTGATCGCGAAGCCTTCGCAAACAAGCTGCCTGCCCGGGATTACTTCACGCAGGAAATCAGCCGCCAGCTGTCCCGCGATTTCGGCGAAGAAGGGTTCAAGGCCGCCGGTCTTACAATCCGCGCCACGGTCGATCCTTCGATGCAGGAAATCGCGGCAGCAGCGCTTCGCGAGGCCCTTGAACAATACGACCGAGCCCAGGGTGAATGGCGCGGTGCGGCGGCCGTAATCCCGCCCGAGGACCTGGAGGGCGAGGTGGATGGCCAACCAGCTTGGCGTTCAGCCCTGTCGCAGACCCCGAAACTCGCCCGCGACGTGGCGAATTGGTATCCTGCCGTGGTGCTGGAAATCAGCGGCAGCTCGGCCCGGGTCGGTGTCGAAGACTGGGATGACGGCACCGATGGCCATTGGGTGACCCCTGACGATCTGAATTGGATCCGAAACGCCCGCGCGGCCAGTGACATTCTGAATGTCGGTGACGTGATCTACGTGCGCCACGAAGGCGGTGCGGCGTCCGATCCGGTGTTTTCGCTGCGGCAGGTCCCCGGCGTGCAGGGCGGGTTTATGGCGATGGACGTCAATACGGGCCGCGTTCTGGCGATGCAGGGCGGGTTTTCCTATCAGGCGTCGAACTTCAACCGGGCGACGCAAGGCCTGCGCCAGCCGGGGTCTTCGTTCAAGCCGTTTGTTTATGCCGCCGCACTCGATTCAGGTTTTACGCCGGCAACAATCATCATTGACGCCCCGATCGAAGTTGACGTGGGCGGTGGCAGGGTCTGGCGTCCGCGCAACGCTTCGAACCAGTTCTATGGGCCGACGCCATTGCGCACGGGTATCGAACGGTCGCGCAACCTGATGACCGTCCGTCTGGCCGAAGAAGTGGGCATGACCACGGTCGCAGGCTATGCTCAACGGTTCGGCGTTTATGACCGGATGGACCCGTTTCTTGCCAATTCCCTGGGCAGTCAGGAAACCTCGCTGTTTCGCATGGTGTCGGCCTATTCCATGTTTGCCAACGGTGGCGAGCGTGTGGACCCCACACTTGTTGACCGGGTGCAGGACCGCTGGGGCACGACGATCTATCGCCATGATCAACGCAACTGTGTGGGTTGCGGCGAGCGCGAGATACGGGACGGGGATCTGCCGAACATCGAAAGCAACCGCAAGCGCGTGATGAACCCGATCACGGCCTACCAGTTGACGTCTATGATGCGCGGTGTCGTGGAACGGGGCACCGCGTCGGGCGCCGTCAATCTTGGCATTCCCACGGCTGGCAAGACCGGGACGACCAACGATGCCCGCGACGTCTGGTTCGTCGGGTTCACCTCGACCATCGCGGCAGGGTGTTACATTGGATACGACCAGCCTCAGCCCCTTGGACGCGGGGCCTCGGGCGGCAAGATGTGTGCGCCGGTGTTTCAGAAGTTCATGAAAGAAGCGATCAAGAAGTATGGTGGTGGCCGGTTCGCCATCCCGCCTGGCGGGCAATTCATCAAGATCGACCGTTATAACGGTGCGCGGCTTCCGGACAATGCCATCGGCGAACACGTGGTGGCCGAGTATTTCCGCACTGGCGAAGAACCGATCTTCGGCATCGCCTTTGATGGCGGCTTTGCCATGGGCGCGAACCTGCCCTTGTTCACGGACGCCGAGTTGGGACTGACCACCCAGATCGAGACGGGGAGCGGCGAAATCATCGTGATCCCGGATCAGGCGACCGCGAACGAGATTTCGTCTGGCGGTCTCTATTAGCCCAGGTTCCTGGGCCGTCGCCTTCTGTTTCAGCCGCCAGCAACTTCCAACCGCTCCAGGGCCTTCATCCAAAGCGCTTCGGCGCGTACAAGACCCTCTTCTACCTCGGCGAACTTCTTCTGAAGGTTTTCGGCTTCGCGAGCATTGCCATCCTCGTACATCGAAGGATCGGCCAGCTTTCGCGAAAGACGTTCACGGATATCGGTCAGCTTCTCGACCCTGGATTCAGCCACCGAGACCGCCTGACGAAGATCTGCGACCTGTTGGCGAGGCGCGCGCGCCGCTTTGACCTTCGGCTTCGCCACCTTTTCGGGGGTGCCCAGCAACATCTTGCGATAGCTTTCCAGATCGCCCTCGTAGGGCGTCACGCGCCCGCCCTTCACAAGCCACAGACGGTCGGCCACATGAGACAGCAGGTGCATGTCGTGGCTAACCAGAACCACCGCGCCGGTATAGGCCGTCAAAGCTTCGATCAGGGCCTCGCGGCTTTCCATATCCAGATGGTTGGTCGGTTCGTCGAGGATCAGAAGGTGCGGTGCATGGATCGTGGCCAGAAGCAGCGACAGCCGGGCCTTCTGCCCACCAGAAAGTCGTGCGGCAATGGTCTCGGCCTGTTCCGCGCCTATGCCGAACCCGGCGAGGCGCGCCCGGTGACGTCCCGGAGCGTCGTCGGGTCGCAGGCGGCGTATGTGATCCAGGGGCGTTTCGTCGGCGTGAAGTTCGTCTAACTGGTGCTGGGCAAAATACCCGATCCGAAGCTTGCGTGCGCGTGTGACACGACCGCCGAGGGGATCAAGCTTGCCTGCCAGCAGCTTTGAGAGGGTCGATTTGCCTTCGCCGTTCATGCCCAAAAGCGCAATGCGGTCATCCTGGTCAATCCTGAGGGTCAACTTGGACAAAACCGGCTGGCCATCATACCCGACGCTGGCACTTTCGGTGTTGATGATGGGCGGCGACAGTTCCTCGGGTTCGGGAAAGGTGAATTTCTTCAGTGCCGCTTCCTGCGGCGTGGTGATCGGCTGCATCCGGGCAATCATCTTCAGGCGGGACTGCGCCTGCACCGCTTTGGATGCCTTGTAGCGAAACCGGTCGACAAAGCTTTGCAGATGAGCGCGCCGTGCTTCCTGTTTGCGGCTTTCCGCCTCGGCCACGGCCAAACGGGCGGCCCGTGTGGCGGCGAAAGTGTCGTAGTTGCCTTGATATAGTGTCAGCTTGCGGTCTTCGAGATGCAGGATGGAATTGACTGCACGGTTCAAGAGACCCCGATCATGGCTGATCGTGATAACCGTATGCGGATAGCGCGCCAGATAGGTTTCCAGCCAAAGGGCGCCTTCCAGGTCCAAATAGTTGGTCGGTTCATCCAGAAGCAACAGATCAGGGGCCGCGAAAAGAACACCCGCAAGGGCCACACGCATCCGCCAGCCGCCCGAAAACGCCGAACAGGGCATCGCCTGTTCCTCTTGCGAAAACCCAAGACCTTTCAGAATGGAAGACGCGCGCGCTTCGGCGGACCAGGCGTTGATGTCCGCCAGCCGCGTCTGGATATCGGCAATGCGGCCCGGGTTACTTGCGATATCGGCTTCGGCCAAAAGCGCGCTGCGCTCCGTGTCGGCCTCCAGAACCGTGTCCAGAAGCGAAGTTTCACTGCCCGGCACTTCCTGGGCGACACCGCCGATCTTCGTGCCCTTGGGAACGTGGATGTCACCCGCTTCCAGTGCAAGTTCGCCCCGGATCAGCCGAAACAGGGTGGTCTTGCCGGTGCCGTTGCGGCCAACAAAGCCCACCTTGTGACCTTCAGGTACAAGGGCCGAAGCCCCGTCAAACAGCGGACGGCCTTCGATGGCATAGCGTATGGTGTCGATCCGAAGCATGAAGGCCGCTTAACAGAGGCTTTGGCCGGGGAAAAGCCGCAGTCGCGCTTGAGAAAGCCCGCGGGGTTTTCTTCGCCCACGCCCCATGCTAGGCGAGCCGCGAAACGTCAGGCGGATCACATGGGGTGGTCCGTCGTCCCGTCTTGAGAGGCACCAACGACATGGCAACTGAACGCACCCTTTCCATCATCAAACCTGATGCAACCAACCGCAACCTGACTGGCAAAATCAATGCCAAGTTCGAAGATGCCGGGTTGCGTATCATCGCTCAGAAGCGGATCCACCTGACCAAGGCACAGGCGGGCAAATTCTATGAGGTTCACGCCGAGCGCCCGTTTTATGATGAATTGTGCGACTTCATGGCGTCGGCTCCGGTCGTGGTTCAAGTTCTTGAGGGCGAAAGCGCCATTGCCAAGAACCGCGAAGTCATGGGCGCGACCAACCCTGCCGATGCCGACCCCGGCACGATCCGGGCCGAATTTGCCGAAAGCGTCGGCGAAAACTCGGTCCACGGCTCGGACGCGCCGGAAACTGCGGCTGTCGAGATCGCCTATTTCTTCTCGGGTCTTGAACTGGTCGGCTAAGACGTATGATTGAAGTACTTGGATAGGGGGCGCGTCGTCGGCCCCTATTTGATTGATCGCACGCCGATGCGGTCCAGGGCAGACGCCAGATTGCCGGGCAAGGCGTCGCGGTCAGGCGTGGTTTCCAAGCGCAGACTGTCAAATTTCTCGCGCAATGCGCGTTTCTCGGCCCCTTGGCAATCATTCCAGGGACGACCTTGCAGGCCCATGACCAGCGCATAGTAACCAATGAAGTGCGGCCGTGTGCCTGTGGCGATAAGACGTCCATAGGCGGCGTCCGCCCCCAGCTCACGCAGGTTTTCAGCCGTAGTGATCCCCGCATCGGCAAAGGCCTTGGCCATGGCCGGGCCAACATTTCGTATCACGGTTACCGGTTCACTCATGCCGCCCTTTAATACACATCAGGCGGCACCGGGGTAGTTCAGATCGAGGCCCAATCGCGGAATTGATGGGTCGAGCTATCTTTGGACGGTGATTGCTCTTTCGGGGTCTCTCGCTTGTCGTCGGTGGCAGCGGACTTTTGGTCTTCGTCTTTTTTCTCGTCACTCATAACGCGTCCTAACTCTGGACGCCCCCATCTAAAGCCTGACCATAACGCCCGACCAAAGAATGGCCCTTGGCAGACAGTGTTGCGGTCATTTCAAGCCGTCCGGCACAAGTTCGGCACGCCTTTGTGCGATTGTGGCGAGAATGGGGCAGGCAATTCTGGACCCTTTTGGGGTTTGAAAGGCTATCAACACACTTATCCACAACCAGACCAAGCGATGGACCAGCGGGGGTTTTCAAAGAAATCGAAGCGATTTCTCGGGCGGTTTCAGGGGATTGGGCGCGATTTTGGGCCAATGCCGGAGTTTATTGGAAATTGTCTCTGGCAAGAAAACGCCGAGAATCGCTCACAGGGGGATTCGGGCTTGGTGACGGAGGAATCGGTGTCAAATCTTGCCTCACTTTGGCCCGATCTGGCCTCATTCTGCCACAAATGTGCAGAATTTCCTTAGAAATACAACCATGAGTAGAATTCTTCATCTGAACGGACGATGCGCAATTAATGAACTGTTCATACTTTGAAATTCGAGCCGGGGGGACAGTCGCCGGTTCTGTGAAGTGGGCCGCCGATGTGTGTGGCGGTCATAATGAAAGCGTAGTTAGGAGTACTGAAATGCGCGACCTTTTTATTCAATTTCGTAAATCTGAGAACGGTGCAACTCTCGTCGAGTACGGTGTTGCCCTGATCCTCGCGATCGTTCTTGGTGGTGGAGCTCTGGTTTCGCTGGCTAACCAGACTGGCACGAACATGGGCGCTGGTTGTACTGCTCTGCAGGCAAACGGCGTTGTTTCGGCCAACTGCTAAACGAGAAATAAAGTGTCGCCTGGCTCAGACCGGGCGGCACTCTCTACAAACAGTATTGAGAAGACTTGGAGTATGAGTGCGATGATCAAAATATTCAGGAAAAGCGAAAGCGGCGCGACACTGGTTGAGTACGGTGTTGCACTGATTATGGCAATTGCTGTTGGTGGCACTGCTCTCATCTCACTAGGGAACCAAACTGGTGCAAACATGAGTGCTGCGTGTGCAACCATGCAGGCTGGCGGCGTCATTTCCGCCAATTGTTAAGGAGCGTCCGATGCGATCGACTCTAACGAATAAGATTTCGCGATTTTTTACTGATGTCGCAGGCGCAACTCTCGTCGAGTATGGTGTTGCATTGCTGGTCGTAGTGATCGTTGGTGGTGCTACCATCGGCGCATTGGCGACAGCGGTAGGAAATGAGATTTCAGAGACTACGAGCGCATTCTGATTGCCTCGTAGATCAGTATTAGTGCCGGCAAATGCCGGTACAGGCCAAGGAGAACAGATATGCGTCTGCAATCGCTAATGGTTACGATGGTTGGCATGGCTTTGGCCGGTGCCTCGGTTTACGCGTCCCGCGAATTGCTTCAGGTGCAACCCGCGACCGCATCCATTGATGCAAACGAGCCCAAGCTTGTCAGCGTCGTGGTTGCAGGACAAGACATCCCTTTCGGCACAACGATCGAAGCGCACAAGCTTACTACGATCCAATGGCCGACAGATGCCGTGCCTTCCGGTACTTTCGAGGATTTCAGCACTCTGACACCGCAGAACGGTGAAGAGCCGCGGCGTGCGAAACGGGCCATGGCCCAGGGCGAACTGGTCCTTGCTAACAAAGTGTCGGCATATGGTGAAAAAGTCACCATTGTTCAGACGCTTGGCAAAAATACACGCGCCATGGCGATCAAAGTGAACGCCCAGACTGCGGTTGGTGGTTTTGTGACGCCTGGCGATACGGTTGATATCGTTCTGACCCAAGGCGGCGGATCATCGCTTCGTGCGGTAACTATCTTGCAAGCCATTCGGATCATCGGTGTCGACCAGCAGGCCGACGAGTTGAACGAACAGGCGAACATTGCGAAGACGGTCACCGTTGAGGTGACGCCCGAGCAAGGTCAGAAGCTGGCTTTGGCTCAGCGCGCCGGTACGCTCAGCCTGTCGCTGCGTACATTGGACGCCGTCGTGGATGAGCCACTCGACTCGATCAAGCTGTCGGACATCATTCGTGACAAATCGCCAACCGAAGAAGGTCCGAAGCTGACCATCAAGGTCCGTCGTGGCGGCACGAACATCAAGAACGTCGAAGTCAAGGAAGTCGAAGACAAAAACTAAGTTGATCGGGCAGCCAGTGCCGGTGGGGGAACTGGCTGCCTTAGAATGATCAAATTTAATTCCTATAGGGG
>JABDJO010000081.1 GCA_013002465.1 Silicimonas sp.
GGCCGCAACCGTGTTCCAAAAAGCCGGGGCAGCGCCGGTATCGATGTCGATCTCAGACGTCTTCACCTCCTTGGAAAAGGGCGTGATCGATGCGGCTGACGCTTCGGCCTACATCAACAATTCGACCTCTGGTTTCCATCAGGTTGCGACGAACCCGCTTTATCCGGGCATCCACTCGATGGCGATTCGGCAGTTCACCATCAACAAGGGTGTCTGGGATGGCTTGACCGACAATCAGCGGGTTGTGTTGGAGACGTGGTTCTATGCGGCCTATGACGATCTGCGCCGTCAGCTTGATCTGCAAGACAAGCAGCAGGTTCAGGCCGATGTTGCAGGTGGTGAAATCAACGTCATCAACTGGCCGCAAGCTGAGCGCGACAAGTTCCGTGCGATTGCCGCCGAGGCCTGGGAAGAAACGGCGGCCAAATCGCCAGCAGCCCGCGAGGCATTGGACGCGCACTATGACTTCATGAGAAAAGTTGGACTTCTGAAGTAAGTCGAGCAGGCAGCGGGGCCGGCATTATGCTGGCCCCGGCGCAATGAGGGAGGTTCAGGCATGCGGGCATACGTGGAAACCATGGGAAAGATCTCGGTCTTTCTGGGCAAGGCCTGCGGGGTGTTCTATCTCGCGGCCATTGCCTTGTCGGTGTACGAGGTCTTCATGCGCTATGCCTTTGGTGCGCCGACTTCCTGGACATCCGAGACGATCATGATGCTGGTGGCCACTGCGTGGCTCTTGTGCGTGGGTGCTGTTACGCAGCAGCGCCGCCATATCACCGTGACGACGATGGAGCTTCTGGTGGGCGACATCATCTGGAAGCGCATGAAAAAGATCGCGATTGCTTTGTCGATGCTCGGAGTCGCGGGGCTCATCATCATGCTGTGGGGGCCAATGGTGAAGGTTCTGCAATCTCCGCAAACCAGCGGCAGCGCCTTTGATCCGCCGTCGCCAACATACATCAAGACGATGTTCGTCGTGGCTGCCGTTCTCTATTTCCTGCAGCTTCTGGCGAACTTTATGACACCATCCGAAGACCTGCCCGAAGCCACCGAGATGGGTGTCGAATAATGGGCATCGAACTTATCACGTTATGTATCGTCCTGGCGCTGTTCACCCTGATGGCCATCGGGGTACCGCTTGGTGCATCGACATTGCTCATTTCCGTTGCCACGGCCTACCTGGCCTACGGCACGAACGGCTTCATCCTTGTCACCTCAGCCGTCACCAAAGTGATGGACAAACAGGCGCTGATCGCAGTGCCATTCTTCGTCTTCATGGCGAACATCATGGAACGATCAGGGGTCGCAAAGGAACTGTTCAATTCAATGGCCATTCTGGGTGGGCGCATGAAGGGCGGCGTCGCAGTGCAGACCTGTTTGGTTGCGGTGATCCTGGCGGCAATGTCGGGCATCGTGGGCGGTGAGATCGTCCTCCTGGGTCTCATCGCCCTGCCGCAGCTTTTCCGCCTTGGGTATGACCGCAAACTGTCGATTGGGGTACTTTGTGCCTCTGGTTCGCTGGCCACTTTGATCCCGCCAAGTGTGGTGCTGATCGTCTATGGGGCGGAAGCGGGCGTATCGGTCCGTGATCTGTTCACGGCAGGTATCGGGCCGGGCATGCTTTTGGCCTTTCTTTACGTCTCATACGTGCTGATCCGCGTGCGGTTGAACCCAGCCATGGGGCCGGCCTATGACGCGCCCGAGGCTGAGCTTCCGCTGTTGGAGCGTCTGTACTACCTCAAGGGTCTGATCCTGCCGTTTTTGCTGATTTTCGGGGTGTTGGGTTCGATATACGGCGGCATCGCCACGGTGACGGAATCAGCGGCCATTGGTGCCGTCGGATCGTTGATCGTTGCCGCTGCCCGTCGTGAACTGACGGTCAAGGGTGTACGCGAGGCGCTTTGGGCCACCACGCTGACAACGGGTTCAATCCTGTGGTTGATAATCGGCGCGGTCAGCCTGGTCGGCATCTACAACTTGATGGGCGGCACACGTTTCCTGGGCGGCATTCTGACAGGATTGGAGGTCGCACCAATTGTGGTCATCATCATCATGATGCTGATCATCTTCTTTCTTGGCACCTTCCTGGAATGGATCGCAATCGTCTTCATAACCGTTCCGGTCTTCGCACCGGTTGTTGTGCAACTTGGCTACGATCCTGTTTGGTTCGGCATTCTTTTTGCCATGAACATTCAGATTTACATGTTGTCGCCGCCGTTCGGCCCGGCCTGTTTCTATCTAAAAAGCGTGGCCCCGAAGGACGTCACGCTGCAAGAAATCTTCTTGGCAGTGCTGCCCTTCATTTGCCTGCAATTTATCGGCTTGGCCCTAGTCATGGCCTTCCCCGAGATTGCGCTCTGGCTCACCGGTCGTTGAAAGGACACCGTCAATGGACACAAATGACGAAGAACACGAAGTGTACGACTTTGGATGGTGGCCGGAGGTCGCTGGCGCAGTCGGTGTTGTTGTTCTGATCTGGCTGTTAATGGCTTTTGCTCGGGGTTCGATCTAGGGCCGGGGTGAGGGCAAAAATTCGAAAGAAACTGCGATGGACCTTACGCGCACTAGCGTACTTCGCGCGTTCGAATGCGTAGCATGGCATCGAAAGCTTCTGTCACCCGGCCTTGCAGTGCGGATTTGCCTGATCCCTGCAGGATCAATTCGGCCGTGAGTACGGCCAGTTGCTCGACAGGCACCTGAATTGTCGAAACGCCGCCGTCGGTCCAAGCTGGATATCGCGATCTAGCGATCTGTGGATTTGCAACGGCCATGTTCAGCTATTCGATCTGGCCCACGGTTGTGAAATCGTTCTGGGCTCCCACGGGCGAGTTTCGCATGATCACCAGCGGCAGTGCCTGGAACCCGCCCTATCCGACCTTTCTGCGGGCCTTTCTATTCATTGTCCTGATTGTGATGACTCTTCAGTTCGCACTTCTTGTCATCAATCGGCTGCGAGGAAAGTAGACATGTTCGATCTTTCCGCGCTTGGTGTCGAATACGGCACGCTGGTGATGTTCATCATGCTGCTTGGTCTCTTGATCACCGGCATGCCGCGTGCTTTCGTGACGCTGTTGGTTGCGCTGATCTTCACGCTTGGCTGGTTCGGCCCGATGGCTGTTCCACTTGTGACCAGCCGGATTTTCAGTTTTGTTTCCTCATTCGTCTTTGTCTCGGTTCCGATGTTCGTGCTTATGGCGGCCATCCTTGACCGATCCGGCATCGCGCTCTTGACGATGCCAATCCTTGTTCCAATCGTAATCTCGCTTGGCTACAGCCCGATCTGGTTCGGTGTTCTTTTTGCGATGAACATGCAGATGAGCTTCCTGTCGCCTCCCTTCGGACCCGCGGCGTTCTACTTGAAAAGCGTGACACCACCCGAAATCACCCTCGGAGACTTCTTCCGGTCAATGGCGCCCTTCATTGCCCTTCAGGTGCTGGCGGTCGGCATCCTCGTCGCATTTCCAGGAATTACGGGGTATTGAGAACCAGCCGCAGTATTCATGGCGCTTTGTTGCAGCCGCATTGGTCATGGCTAACAATGCGCTGCATGAATTCAGTTTCGATGCCCGCGGAGATTTCTGTCGGTTGGGGGCGACAGCGTTCCGCATTTACTAAGCCCTCAACTCGATGGTTCCTTAAGAAAATAATCCTCAAAACAGGCCTTCGAACTACACGCGGCATTTGGCGCTTTGGGCTTTGAGTCGACATCCGATGCTTTCAATCACGCATCTAGCGCTATGCGTGGAATCACAAAGCAGCCGAGCGAACACACCTGCTGATCCAAGAGCGCTCAGAAGCTTCCTCCTTCGGTTCTCGAAACTCGGATGTTTTTTGCTCGTCTCAAACCAACGTCAGCACGCATGCGGCAAGTGCGAGCGGATGCTGCAACAGCAATAGCGCAGCATCTCACGCCCCAAGTAGACGGAAGCAATGGGCTGTCCTCTCCGGAGAGTCTAACGCAAAGCTGCAAGGACTTCGGCTGTTGCGGTGCCTGTCACAGGCAAACCCCGACGTCGCTGAAAGTCGCTGATCGCTGTCTTTGTTTTTGTGCCGATGACACCGTCGATTGTCCCGATGTCGTAGCCACGCGCGTCCAGCCCCCTTTGAATGGCGATCCGGTCATCTTTGGTTAAATCGTTTTCATCAGGTGGGAACGTTCCGTTCAGCGGGTCGGCTCCGCCAATTCTATCCGCCAGATGACCCACGCCAATCGCGTAGAAATCAGAGTTGTTGTAGGTTTTGATGACATTGAAATTGTGTGTCACCGTAAATCGTACGCCGCCGCTTTGCGGTTGGATGGCGCGACCCGGTGGACCGCCGGCTCCGGCCTCTGCGCCCCATTTCAGTCCGGGGCGCCACCCGTTTCGGGCCAGATAGTTGGCCGTTGAAGCCAAGGCATCGGTTGGATCGTCGCTCCAGATGTCGCGACGACCGTCGCCGGTGAAATCCACTGCATATGATTGATACGATGTCGGGATGAACTGGGTGTGACCCATGGCGCCAGCCCAACTACCGGTCAGTTGGCTTAGTGTCGTGTCGCCGCGATCAAGAATGCGCAAGGCAGCGAGCAGTTGGGTTTCGTAGAACTCTGCGCGACGTCCGTCAAACGCTAGTGTGGCGGTTGAGGAAATGACAGGAACTTGCCCACGCTTTTCGCCATATTGGCTTTCCAATCCCCAAATTGCGGTTACGATCCGGGCATCGACGCCGAACTTTGCCTCGAGGGCTGCAAGCGTTCTTGCGTGCCTCGCGAATGCAGCCCGGCCCTTGGCCAGTCTCTCATCCGACGTTGCTATGGACAGATACTCTTCCAAGGTGCGCCGGGTTTGTATCTGGGTTCTGTCACGCGTGATGACTCCGGGGACAAACCCGGCATTTGGGAGCGTAGCATCCAGTGTTGCCGGCGAGATGCCCGCATGACGCGCACGAGATCGAAATGCTTTTAGCCACTCCACGAACTTCGGATTGTCAGTGGGCCTCAAGTCCGCAGCAAGATCGTCCTTGCTGGCATGTCGAAGGGAAGGGGGGCTGCCCGCACATGCCGCGATGCTGAAAGTTCCGCAGCCTGCAAGAAAACTCCGCCGGTCAAGTTCCATATGGGTCCCTTTGCAATGCCCAGTACCGCATGTGAGAGGATTGCAAGAGAAGGTACACAACGTCAAATCGTCACGAACACCTTCCGGTCTCTGGGGTGAATTGTTCCAGACAAACTGGTCCATGCGGAATGCCAGGATTTGGGAACTACCCGTCGCAGCATCGACTGAATTGGCCGGTGTAACCAACGGCGTGAAAACACTACTTTTCGCGGGTGGAAACTCGGATCCAGGGCGCAGCGATCGCTGTTCTAGTCCGATTGTCCGAATCCCCATCAGGCCAGACCGAAGCGGCAATGTGCTGCCTCCCAGCCTGGTTCGGGCCAACAACTGGCTTGACCACGAAACACCAATGAAATAGGAACTAAATCCTTATCGCGGGCGTTGTGTAGTGGTAAGACCTCAGCCTTCCAAGCTGATGACGCGGGTTCGATTCCCGCCGCCCGCTCCAAGGCATCTGTTCCTGTCATTCTCTGTCAATCCATCGGGTGTCTTGCGCCCATTTCTTGGGTGCCCAGCCTTTTATGCGTCATAAGGGCAACCTCGGTGCTTGTGGTGCCGTGGCGGCTTCTGTATCTGGTGGCCGCAAGAGGGTCATATGGCTGAAATCTCCAAGGAAGATCGCGAGAAATCTCGCAACGTTGGTGCTTTGCGCGCCTTGTGGCCGTTTGTCGGGCGTTACCGTCCGATGCTTGTCGCGGCGTGTCTGGCGCTGTTTTTGACTGCCATGGTTTCGTTGATGCTGCCGATTGCCGTGCGCCGAGTTGTGGATGGCTTTGAAACCTCGGCAGTTGCCTTGCTGGACAGCTATTTCACCGCAGCGCTGGCGATAGCGCTGCTGCTCGCCCTTGGCACCGGGCTTCGATACTACCTTGTGACGCGGCTTGGCGAGCGTGTCGTGGCAGACATTCGGATCGCGGTTTTCGATCGGATGATCGGGATGAGTCCCGCGTTCTATGAACGGATCATGACGGGCGAAGTCCTGTCGCGGCTGACCACGGACACAACACTGATCCTTTCCGTCATAGGATCCTCGATTTCGATCGCGCTCCGGAACTTCCTGATCCTGATCGGCGGCTTGATCCTATTGTTTTTCACCTCGCCGAAACTGGCTGGCCTGGTGTTGCTGCTGGTGCCGGTGATCGTTGTCCCGATCATCGTACTGGGGCGTCGGCTGAGGGCACTAAGCCGCGAAAACCAAGATTGGATTGCCGCGTCGTCGGGAAGTGCTTCGGAAACCCTCCTTAGCGTTCAGGCCGTGCAGGCCTATACCCACGAGGCGGGGACGCGGGCGGCCTTTTCGGATGTGACGGAAAAGTCTTTCACTGCAGCAAGGAAACGTATCAAGACCCGGGCTGTTATGACGGTGATCGTCATTGCGCTGATTTTTTCCGGCGTGGTTGGCGTGCTTTGGATTGGGGCACGGGACGTGCGTTCGGATGTGATGAGCGTGGGCGAACTGGTGCAGTTCGTCATTTATGCCGTTATGGTCGCCGGCGCGGTTGGCGCATTGAGCGAGATCTGGGGCGAGTTGCAGCGGGCTGCGGGGGCTACCGAACGTCTGGTGGAACTTCTGTCGGCCGAGGATTCCGTCTCTGACCCAGAGGCGGCCGAACCCATTGCCGCCCCCGTGCGGGGCGAAGTGACCTTTGACAACGTCGTGTTCCGTTACCCATCACGACCGGATCGCGCGGCACTGGACAAGGTTTCAATCAAGATCGAGCCGGGTGAAACCGTGGCGCTGGTTGGCCCGTCAGGAGCGGGCAAGTCCACGGTGATCCAGTTGTTGCTGCGGTTTTATGATCCCTCCAGTGGCAGCGTTCGCATTGATGGGCGGGATCTTCAGGGGCTTACCCGGTCTGACTTCCGTCGCCACATCGCCCTCGTTCCCCAGGAACCAGTGATCTTCGCTGCGACGGCTGCGGAAAACATCCGCTTTGGCCGCCCCGACGCAACTGACGAAGAGGTCGAAGCGGCGGCCAAGGCGGCCGCGGCCCATGACTTTCTGGCGGCACTTCCCGATGGCTATGGCACCTATGTCGGGGAACGCGGCGTCATGCTTTCGGGTGGCCAGAAGCAGCGGATTGCGATTGCGCGCGCGATCTTGAGGGATGCCCCTATCCTGCTGCTGGATGAAGCGACAAGTGCACTGGATGCCGAAAGCGAACGCGCCGTTCAGACTGCCGTTGACCGGTTGGCCGAAGGGCGCACGACCATCGTTGTTGCTCACCGATTGGCGACGGTAAAAAAGGCCGATCGTATCCTTGTCTTCGAAGACGGCAAGATCGTTGCCAGCGGCACTCACGCCAGCCTCGTGGGCGAAGGAGGGCTTTATGCGCGCCTGGCCCGGCTTCAGTTTACCGAGGGTCACGCTGCGGAATGACAGCTATCGCCCCAAGCTTCCGCTGGGTTAACTTGCTCTGATCCGTTTTTCGGGCGAGAGTTCCCGCGACACGGCGGGAGGACGACATGGATTTCAGTAGCATGGAAGTGCGCGATTCCATCGAGCAGGAAATGGATTGGGACGCGCGCCCATTGCCAAGAACCATCTTTGGTGCGCTGGATGCTGCGGCCCGGAATTATGGCTCGGGCGCTGCAATATCCTTTCAGCTTCAATCCGGTCCAAAGGATCCTGCCGAGACGCTGAGTTGGGTCGAGCTGCTGGAAAAGTCCACGCAGGCCGCAAATCTTTTCAGAAGTCTCGGTGTGGGCGAAAATGATGTGGTTGCCTATATCCTGCCGAATGCAACCGAAACCGCCACCACCTTGCTTGGCGGGTCCATTGCCGGGATCGTCAACCCGATCAATCCGCTTCTGGAAGTCGAACAGATCGCCGGTATCCTGCGTGAAACGAATGCCAAGGTCCTGGTAACGTTGAAGGCCTTTCCAAAGACGGATGTGCCCCAAAAGGCGGCGGAAGCTGCGGCACTGGCTCCGAACGTAAAGACTGTGCTTGAAGTCGACCTCAATCGGTACCTGACACCACCTAAATCGTGGATCGTTCCGCTTGTGCGGCCCAAGAACCCGGTCACGCACAAGGCGCGGGTGCTGGACTTCAATGCCGAGATCGCACGCCAGAATACAACCTTGGATTTCAACGATTCCGAAATGGATCGTGTCGCCGCATTTTTTCATACTGGCGGCACCACGGGCATGCCGAAGATCGCCCAGCATCGCTATGGCGGGATGGTTTACAACGGTTGGCTTGGCGGTCGGCTATTGTTCGACTCTGAAAGCGTCATCATGTGTCCTCTGCCGTTGTTTCATGTCTTTGCCGTGGAACCCATTCTGATGTCGGCGATCAATTCCGGTGCTCACGTTGTCTTTCCAACGCCTGCCGGTTACCGGGGCGACGGTGTCTTCGACAATTTCTGGAAGCTTGTCGAACGCTGGAACGTGACTTTCATCATTGGCGTGCCCACTGCATTTTCGGCCCTTATGCAACGCCCGGTCGATGCCGACCTGTCATCCGTGAAGACAGCGTTTTCAGGATCGGCGCCCCTGCCGGTCGAATTGTACAAGCGCTTTGAATCCGCCTGCGGGGTCGAGATCATCGAAGGGTACGGCCTGACCGAAGCGACCTGTCTTGTTTCGTGCAACCCCATCGGTGGTGTTAAGAAAGTCGGCTCGGTCGGGATACCCTTTCCTTATACCGATGTGAAAATCCTGCACGATACACCCCGAGGGCCGGAAGAATGCCCCACTGACGAGGTTGGCGAAATCTGTGTGTCAAATCCCGGCGTCTATGTCGGACATACCTATACGCAGCCGGAAAAGAACAATGATCTCTATCATCTGAACGGTTACCTCAGAACCGGAGACCTTGGACGGATCGACGCCGATGGCTATCTCTGGATTACCGGGCGCGCCAAGGACCTGATTATTCGCGGGGGTCACAATATCGACCCGGCCGAGATCGAAGAGGCCCTGGCCGGTCATCCGGCGGTCGCCATGGTCGGCGCCATTGGCCAACCTGATGCGCACTCCGGCGAACTTCCCTGTGCCTACGTCGAACTGGTGGCGGGAGGTTCGGCAACGCCGGACGAACTGGTTGCGCACGCCAAGGAACACATCGCCGAGCGTGCGGCTCTGCCAAAGTACGTGGAAATCCTGGATGAACTGCCAAAAACCGCTGTAGGAAAGGTATTCAAGCCCGATCTGCGGCGAAGTGCGATCACCCGTGTCTACAACGCCGCACTAGAGGCCGATGGCCACGAAGCACGCGTGTCCGAGGTGATTGAGGACAAAAAACTGGGGCTTTTGGCGCTTTTGACACCTCGAATGGGCTCGGATGACGCGGCCGTCAGAAAAACTCTCGGGTCTTTCACGCGCCCTTGGCAGTGGGCTGACTAGCTGAAATTTTGCTAGAATTTTTCGCATTCGCCCAGATTTCACCACAATTTAGCAGGGCGATGGCCACATTTTCTTCAGAATTGCCCTTCAGTCTGATGGCTGGAAGGAGCCTGAAATGGCATATCTCTTGGTCAGCTTTGTCGCTGCGTTGGTTATGGCGGTCACCGTCTATGCTGAAACATCGTCGTTTCTTTGGGCATTCGTTGCTTATGTTTTGGCTGGGTTCGGCGTTCTCATGACCGGCCTTGTCACGGCGATGCTAACACCTCAGTCCAACGGTGAACTCAAGCCCAACCAGGGCTGAATTGACCGCCTTTCATTTCGTTTCCACACAAATTGGGCCGCATACAGCAGTCTAGTTCAGGACAACAGAATACCGAACAATCCGATTGTTGTCGGAATCACTGAAGAAATAGCGATTTCCGTCCACCGCAACGCCTTCCGGGTCATCGAATTTTCCGGGACCCAGTCCGGGCATCCCGTCCCCAAGAACTCCGAGCAGCGTGCCGCCCTCAGGCCCCGAAGGGTCGATCATCAGAATGCGGTGCGCATCCTGATCAGCCACCACCAGGTGCCCGAAAGCCGTGAAATCCATGTACCGGGGACCGAGAAAGCCAAACTTGGCATGGTCGATTACCTGCATGCGATCCAGATCGGGTGAATATTGCACCAATCGTCGACCCCGCGTGTCGGCCACCCAGATCGACCCATCTGGTGCTTCGGCCACGTCATGCGCGCCAAGATGGCCTTCCACGCCCGCAAGCGGTTTCAGATCGCGGAATCTGACCAATGCCCCCAAACCACTTGCCATGGCATAAAGATCGCCGTTCGAATGCAACAGCGCACCTTCTGTCCGGGGCGACGACACGCCAATGTCGGGAGGGTCAGCAAGTACGTCCAGGCTTTCGTACACCGCAACGGCACCTGCACTTGTGACAGCGACAGCCACCGATCCATCTGGTCCGAACGAGATGTCGTGGACGCCGGGCAGAAAGCCTTCGCCCAGCATTTCGATCAATTGCAGCGTTTCGGGGTCAAAAACCGCAATCCGGGCCCCGAATTTGTCGGCGACGTAAAGGCGACCGTCCGGACCGATTGCTAGATCATGAGGGTCCGCCAGGACAGCATCGCTTGCCAGGTCAAAAGCGGCAAAAGGGCGTGGCGGTTCGTCTGCAGTGACGGGGCAGGTGAGGGCAAGCAGGATCAACAGGTGTCGCATGACCCGAAGCGTAACAGAAATCCTGCTTTCGGGGTATCCAGGCACACTTTCGCGCGATCAAGGGCGCCAATTCAGCCAGTTGGCGATCAGGCGCAGTCCGGTTGCCTGGCTTTTTTCGGGATGAAACTGGGCACCTACCAAAGTGTCGCGACCCACGATGGCAGTGATCCGTCCAGCGTAATCACAATGGGCAAGGCTTTGATCCAATGCGTTCATTTCCATCTGATAGGAGTGGACGAAATAGGCATGGTCGCCACTGTTCAGACCTTCAAGGACAGGATGAGGGCGGTCGATTACCAGATCGTTCCACCCCATATGAGGCACCTTGAAGCCGGGATCGGAAGGCACAATCCGCCGCACTTCGCCGTCGATCCAGCCCAGCCCTTCTGTTTCGGTGTACTCGTAGCCGCGTTTCGCCATCAGTTGCATGCCGACGCAAATGCCCAGAAAGGGCCGCGCCCTGGTTTCCACGGCTTCGATCAGAGCCTGAAACAGCCCGCTTTCGTCGCGAAGCGCAGTCATGCAAGCCGGAAAGGCACCGTCGCCCGGCAATACAATGCGATCAGCCCGGGCGACATCCTCGGGGTTGGACGACACAATGACATCGCCAGTGTCGGTTTCACGCGCCATGCGCTGAAACGCCTTTTCGGCCGAGTGAAGGTTCCCGGCGCCATAGTCGATCAAAATAGTCAGCATCGCCTTATAGCGCGCCTTTGGTCGATGGAATGGCGTCTTCCTTGCGCGGGTCGGTTTCCACGGCTTCGCGCAAGGCGCGGGCAACGGCCTTGAAGGCCGCTTCCGCGATGTGATGGCTGTTTAGCCCGTGCAGAGCATCCACGTGCAAAGTGATGCCCCCGTGGGTGCTGAAGGCCTGGAAGAACTCACGGACCAATTCGGTGTCGAATGTGCCGATCTTGGCGGTTGGCATGTCGACATTCCAGACAAGATAGGGCCGGGCTGACAGATCCAGTGCCGCCCGCACCAGGGCGTCATCCATTGGCAAAAGGCAGGCGCCATACCGGCGAATGCCCCGTTTGTCGCCCAGTGCCTGAGCCAGAGCTTGTCCAAGCGCGATACCGGTGTCCTCGACCGTGTGGTGATCGTCGATGTGCAGGTCGCCGGTTGCGCGAATGGTCATGTCGATCAGCGAATGCCGGGCAAGTTGGTCAAGCATATGGTCGAAGAAACCGACGCCGGTTTTGTTCTCAAAGGCCCCCGTGCCGTCGAGTGCGATGTCGACGACGATGTCGGTTTCGGCGGTCTTTCGCGTGATCTTTGCGCTGCGCATCGGAAATGCTCCTTGATTGTGGCGCTTATAGGCGTCAGCCCCGCCCCCCGAAAGGGGAGATTTTGCAGCGATTAGGGCATGTTGTGCCACTGCACGCTGGTTTAGTGTCGGGTGGACGCCTATGTTCGTGGCTAAAGCGAAGAGGGCAAGAGTGGTCATCGGCGAAATTGCAGACGGGCTGACACGCGGCGTCGAAAGCACGGTTAACACGGTGAGAGAAGCGTTTTTTGAGCCGGTGGTGCGTCTGGGCGTCACGGGGCTCAGTCGTGCGGGCAAAACCGTGTTCATCACCTCGCTTGTTGCCAACCTTATCAACCGTGGTCGGATGCCAGCACTCAGAGCCGCCGCCGAAGGCCGAATTCAGGCCGCTTGGCTTCAGCCCCAGCCCGATGACACGGTTGCGCGCTTTGATTACGAGTCACATCTTTCCACGATGGTGGGATCGACGCCGGAGTGGCCGGAAAGCACACGTGGAATCAGTGAGTTGCGCCTGTCTTTTCGGGTCAGACCTGCGGGATTTCTATCGGGAGTCACCGGGCCGCGAACGGTGCATCTGGATATTGTGGATTACCCGGGCGAATGGCTTTTGGACCTGGGGTTATTGCAGAAATCCTTCGCCGATTGGTCGCGCGAAACCCTGGCACGGTTTGAGACACGCCGGGAGGCCGACGGGTTCCGTATGGTGCTTTCGGAATGCGATCCGACCGCAAAGCTTGATGAAGTTGTCGCAAAGCGCCTTGCAGATGCGTTCTCGGAAACCCTCGATGCCTCGCGGGCTGCGGGGTATTCGGACTGTACGCCCGGGCGTTTCTTGCTGCCGGGCGACCTTCGCGGGTCCCCGGTGTTGACGTTTGCGCCGTTGCCTGGCGACGACTTCGCCCGCGGATCGCTTGGTCGCGAGTTTTCGCGCCGGTTCGAAGCCTACAAGCGTGAAGTTGTCAAACCTTTCTTTCGCAATCATTTTTCGCGGATAGACCGGCAGATTGTACTGGTCGATATGTTGGGTGCGATCCATGCCGGTCCGAAGGCAGTGGAAGACATGCGGGGGGCTCTGGCCGATATCCTGGGCGCGTTTCGCCCGGGTCAGAACGCCTTTCTGAGCCAGATATTCCTTGGGCGGCGGGTGGAAAAGATCCTGTTCGCGGCCACCAAGGCCGATCATCTGCACCATGTTCAACACCCGGAATTGACGGCGATCGCCGAAGCGTTGTTGTCGGACGCCCGTGAAAGAGCCAACTTCGCGGGGGCCGAAACAATGGCCATGTCGATTGCAGCGCTGCGGGCCACGACCGAGGATCGGATCGAACAAAATGGTCGCAAACTGAACGTTGTGCGCGGCAAGTTAATGAACAACGGCAAAAGCGTCGCAATGTACCCGGGTCGCCTGCCGACGGATCCCGCCAAGATCCTTCAGCCTGCCCGAGAGGGCGCTGAAAACTGGCTCGATGCCGATTATCGGATCATGAACTTTGCGCCGCAACCCATTGACATCAAACCCGGAGACGGTCCACCGCACATCCGGCTGGATCGCGCCATTGAGTTTCTGATTGGAGATCGCCTGAGATGACTTCGAACCCAGATCAGGACCCTGTCATCATCGAGTTGGATGCCGATGGTACGCTGCCAAGTCCCGCTGAGGCACCAGCGGTTGCTGAACCGGACCACGCTCCAACCGGGCGAGCGATGCAGGATCTTGCAGTATTAGCTACGCGCCCGCGGTCTGTGCTCGTCACGTGGTTCTGGCGCCTTCTGGCGGCGGTATTGCTTTTCCTGGCCTCGGTCGCGGCGTGGGATTTTGTCGTCGGTCTTGTCAGTCGCAATCAAGTGCTGGGATGGGTTGCCATTGCGCTATTGGGTCTGTTTGCCCTTGTATGCCTGGCCATATTGATCCGCGAGGCAGCGGCCTTGGCCAGATTGCGCAAGGTCGAAAAGCTTCATAGCGAAGCAGAACGCGTCATTGCGGCCAATGATCTGGAAGGCGCCCGTGCTCTGAGCGACCGGCTGGTCGGGTTCTATGCCGGTCGCGAGGATACCCGTTGGGGGCGAGAGCGCCTGAAAGAAGGCGGGAGCGAGGTTTTTGACGCCGACACGCTGATCGAAATGGCCGAGGACCGGTTGCTTGCGCCGCTGGACGTCATGGCAACCCGCGAGGTCGAGGCTGCCGCGCGCCAGGTTGCCACCGTTACGGCCCTGGTTCCTATCGCCCTGGCTGATTTGTTGGCAGCGTTGACGGCCAACCTTCGGATGATCCGAAAAATCGCCGAGATCTACGGAGGACGGTCGGGCACCCTGGGGGCTTGGCGACTGACCCGGGCCGTTATTGCGCATCTGGTGGCCACCGGGGCAGTGGCTGTGGGTGACGATTTGTTGGGGTCGATTGGTGGCGGGCACCTTTTGGGCAAGATTTCCCGCCGCTTTGGTGAGGGGTTGGTCAACGGCGCTTTGACAGCGCGGGTTGGTGTGGCGGCCATGGAGGTCTGTCGACCCTTGCCGTTCTCGTCAGGGCGTCGTCCAAGGGTGACGCGACTGGTTCGGCGGGCGCTGACCGGGCTTTTCGACTGAGGCACTGGCCCCTTCGGAATCGCGATGCGGCGAACGCATCCATTAGCGATCTGTCACTTGGGCACGGCAGGGGCGGGAACCATTTGATCCCCGCCCCGACGCTTTAATCCCGGTTCATCCGGTTTTCGATCAGATCGTCCACGACCTCGGGTTCGGCCAATGTCGAGGTGTCGCCAAGCGCGCCATAGTCGTTCTCGGCGATCTTGCGCAGGATACGACGCATGATCTTGCCCGAGCGCGTTTTCGGCAGACCCGGGGCCCACTGGATCAAATCGGGTTTTGCAATCGGACCGATTTCCGAGCGCACCCAAGTTTCCAGCTCTTTGCGAAGTTCATCGGTGGGCTCTTCGCCGGTCATGAGCGTCACATAGGCATAGATGCCCTGGCCCTTAATCTCGTGGGGATAGCCCACCACGGCTGCTTCGGCGACCTTGGCGTGGGCGACCAGCGCGCTTTCAACCTCAGCTGTGCCCATGCGGTGCCCCGAGACGTTGATGACATCGTCGACGCGCCCGGTGATCCAATAGTATCCATCCGCATCGCGGCGGCAGCCGTCGCCAGTGAAGTAATAGTTCTTGTAGTCCGCGAAATAGGTCTTTTCGAAACGTTCGTGATCGCCCCAGACCGTGCGCATCTGACCGGGCCAGCTGTCGCGGATGCACAGAACACCCTCGGCTTCGGTGGCGGTGATCTCTTCGCCGGATTGGGCTTCAAGAACCACGGGCTGAATGCCAAAGAAGGGCAGGGTGCAGGACCCGGGCTTGGTTGGCGTAGCCCCTGGCAGAGGCGTCATCAAGTGGCCGCCGGTTTCCGTCTGCCACCAGGTATCGACGATCGGAACATTCCCTTTGCCGACGACGTCGTTGTACCAGTTCCAGGCCTCGGGGTTGATCGGCTCGCCGACCGTGCCCAGTACCTTCAGGTCCGAAAGATCGTATTTCTCGACGAACTCGGGTCCCTTGCCCATAAGCGCACGGATGGCCGTAGGCGCGGTGTAGAACTGGTTCACCTTGTGCTTTTCACAGGCCGCCCAGAACCGGCCCGCATCGGGGAAGGTCGGGACGCCTTCGAACATCAATGTCGTGGCACCATTGGCCAGCGGGCCATAGACGATATAGCTGTGCCCTGTGACCCAACCGACGTCCGCGGTACACCAGAAGACGTCTCCTTCGTGATAGTCGAAGGTGTATTGGTGCGTCATCGACGCAAAGACCAGATAGCCGCCGGTGGTGTGGACCACGCCTTTGGGCTGACCTGTCGATCCCGAAGTATACAGGATAAACAACGGGTCTTCGGCGTTCATTTCTTCTGGCGGGCAATCGCCTGAAACAGTTTCCTCAACCTCATGCAGCCAGTAGTCCAGCCCGTCGCGCCAGGCGACCTGTTGACCGGTGCGCTTGACGACAAGACACTTCACGTCCGCCACGTCATGCAGCAGGGCCTGATTCACGTTGTCCTTGAGGTTCGTGACCCGCCCGCCGCGAGGCGCGCCATCTGCAGTGATGACCAGCTTGGCGTCACAACCGTTGACACGGGCACCCAGGGCGTCAGGTGAGAATCCCGCGAAGACGATGGAGTGGATAGCCCCAATTCGCGTGCAGGCCAGCATGGCATAGGCCGCTTCCGGGATCATCGGCAGATAAAGCACCACCCGGTCGCCACGTCCGATACCGAGTTCTTTCAAGACATTGGCGAATTTCGAAACTTCGGTGTGAAGCTGCGAATAGGTGATGTGAAGCGCTTCGTCATTTGGATCGTCCGGTTCCCAGATGATTGCGGTCTGATCGCCGCGCGTGGCCAGATGGCGATCAACGCAATTGGCTGAAACGTTGAGCGTGCCGTCCTCGAACCAGCGGATGTCAATATTGCCGGGAGTGAAGGAGGTGTTCTTCACTTTGGTAAAAGGCTTGATCCAGTCGATACGCTGCCCGTGCTCGCCCCAAAAGGCTTCGGGGTCGTCGACCGACGCCTGATACATGGTCTCATAGGTCGATTTGTCGGCATGGGCGTCGTTTGCCATGTCCGGGTCAGGCCAATACATTCCATCACGCTGCTCTAGCATGTCGGGTCCCTCCGTAATTTAGTGCGGCGCTTAGCCGTCAGATCGCGAGATACTTTGCACGAAGCGCTTCGTCGTCCAGAACCTTCTGGGCGCTGTCGTCGTAAACCACTTGGCCGGTGTCCAGAATGACGGCCCGGTCGGCAAGTTTCAACGCGGCAACCGCGTTCTGCTCGACGATGATCGTGGTGATGCCCTGGTCGCGGATGATGTTCAGCGTCTTGGCAATTTCCTGCACAATGACGGGGGCCAGGCCCTCGTATGGTTCATCCAGCAGAAGCACCTTGATGTCGCGCGCCAATGCGCGGGCAATCGCCAGCATCTGCTGTTCGCCGCCCGACAGCGTAGATCCGTCCTGGTTTTTGCGTTCGCCAAGGCGCGGGAAAAGTTCGTAAACACGCTCAAGCGACCAACCAAGAGGCGGGGCGATCTGGGCAAGCCGCAGGTTCTCTTCCACGGTCAGGCCCTGAATGATCCGGCGATCTTCCGGGACCAGTGCCATGCCTTCCTGAGCGGCCTCATAGCTTTTCATGGTGTGCAGTGGCTTGTGGTCAAGCCAGACCTCGCCGTGGCGCAGTTCCGGGTTGTCCATCCGGGCGATGGCCCGCAAGGTAGAGGTCTTGCCGGCACCGTTACGCCCCAGAAGGGCAAGGATTTCGCCTTCGTGGACGTTAAAGCTGACGTCCTGAACGATGTAGCTTTCGCCGTAGTAGGCCTCGATGTTCCAGACGCTCAGGTACGCGGGCGCAGTGGCCGCGTTGTTGGCGCGCTTGTCGAAAGGTTTTTCGTCGAGCATGTCTGCGTCCCCTTAATGCTGGCTTTCGCCGAGGTACGCTTCCTGCACCTTCGGGTTGCCCTTGATGTTGTCTGGTGTGTCTTCCACCAGCGGCGTTCCTTGCGCCAGAACGGTGATCCGTTCGGCCAGAGAGAAAACCACGTGCATGTCGTGTTCGATGATCGCCATGGTGATGTCGCGCTTTTCGTTGATCTCCTTCAACAAGTCGATCGTGTTGTTGGTGTCCGCACGCGCCATGCCCGCTGTCGGTTCGTCCAAGAGCAAGAGGCGTGGTTCCTGCACCAGACACATGGCCATTTCCAGGCGCCGCTTGTCGCCACGCGACATCGACGCGGAATGCATGTCCGCCTTGTCTGCCATATTGACGTCTTCAAGGATTGCCATGGATTTTTCGATCAGCTCTTTTTCGTGGGCGAACTGCTCGAACGCATGCATCCGGAACGATCCGTCGCGCTTGGCGAAACACGGGATCATGATGTTTTCGAGGACCGTGAGGTCGCCGAATATCTCCGGTGTCTGAAAGACGCGGGAAATACCCATCTGATTGATTTCGTGCGGCTTGCGCCCCAGGACCGACTGTCCATCAAACATGACCGATCCTGTGTCCGGGATCAGTTTGCCGACTAGGCAGTTCAGCAAGGTCGACTTGCCAGCGCCGTTCGGCCCGATGATGGCGTGGACGGTGTTTTCTTCGACCGAGAGATTGACCTCGGACAGTGCGGCCAGGCCGCCGAAGCGTTTTCCGACGCCTTTGACTTCAAGGATACCCATTGTCAGTTCTCCTTATTCCGCAGGGGTCTTGGCAGCAGCGTCAGCGGTGTCTTCCGCCCGCTTCTTCCTGCCAAAGAGCCGCCCTATCCGTTGACCTCCTTCGACCAGTCCGCCGGGCAGGAAGATGACCACCAGCATGAACAGAATGCCAAGCGTCAGGTGCCAGCCCTTGCCGATGAAGGGGTGAATGAGCGCGACCACGAAGTCCTCAAGACCGTCGGGCATGAACGACACCCACTGGTGAAGGACCTGATCGTTGATCTTCGAGAAAATGTTCTCGAAGTACTTGATGAAGCCCGCGCCAAGCACAGGGCCGATCAGCGTGCCCGCGCCACCGAGAATGGTCATCAGGACGACTTCGCCCGAGGCAGTCCACTGCATACGTTCCGCGCCTGCCAGAGGGTCGGTCGCGGCCAGAAGACCACCGGCCAATCCTGCGAACATGCCCGAGATGACAAAGGCGGCTAAAGTATAGGGGCGCGAGTTCAAACCGGTGTAATTCATCCTTTGCTGGTTCGACTTTACAGCGCGCAGCATCATCCCGAAGGGTGAGCGGAACAGGCGGATCGAGAAGTAGAAGGCCAGGATCATGAGGATCGCGCAGAAATAGTATCCTACGTTGAACTGGAACTCCCATGCCCCCAAGGGCAACTTGCTTGTCGACCCCATGCTCAACCCGAATATATGAGGAAAGTCGGGAAGCCCGTCGCGGTGGAACATCTGGATGTCATTGGCATAGACCTGAAGTCCGGTTTCGCCATTGGTCAGGTTGAATTTCGGGTTCGACAGGACCGAATAGGCAAGTGCAAAGCTCATCTGGGCAAAGGCGAGCGTCAGGATCGAGAAGTAGATGCCTGAGCGGCGCAGGGATATATAGCCGATCAGCAAGGCGAAGATCGCCGCCATCACCACGCTCAGCATCATGGCCGGGATCACGTTGTAGGTGAAAAGCTTGTAAATCCAGACCGCCGAATACGATCCTATGCCAAGGAAAGCGGCGTGACCGAAGGAGAGGTATCCGGTCAGGCCGAAGAGAATGTTGAACCCGATCGCGAAGATGCCGAAGATCACGAACTTCTGCATCAGGTCAGGATAGCCCGCGTTGAATTGCGCCAGCGAGCTGTCGGTCGGGAAGGGGTTCAGGATGAAGGGTGCCAGCAGCGCCAGCACGGCTACGATCACAAGAAGAGTTCTGTCGTTTTTGTTGAGACCCAGCATTGATTAGTCCTCCATCACGCCTTTGCGGCCCATGAGCCCGCGGGGACGGGTCAGAAGCACGATGATTGCGACAAGGTAGATGATGATCTGGTTGATGCCCGGGATCGTCGTCGTGGCCCAGGTTGTCGAGGCGAAGCTTTCCAGAATGCCCAATAGGAACCCTGCAAGAACCGCTCCGGGAAGCGAGCCCATGCCGCCCACAACCACCACGACGAAGGACAGCACCAGGAAGTCCATGCCCATGTGATAGTTTGGCGGGTTGATCGGGGTGTACATGACGCCAGCCAGACCCGCGACCGCGGCCGCGATGCCGAACATCATTGTGAAGCGCTTGTCGATGTTGATGCCCAGCATCGAAACTGTCTCGCGGTCGACCATACCGGCACGAACAACCATGCCGAAGGTGGTGAACTGAAGAAAAGCGAAGATGCCGGCGATAATAACCATCGAGAAGCCGAAGTAGACCATCCGCCAGTAGGGGTAGATGATGACGTTGGGATCGAAGCCCAGAAGCGACCCGAAATCAAACGATCCCTTGAAGACGTCGGGTGCCGGTGTCGGGATGGGGTTGGCGCCGTAGAAGTACTTGATGACCTCTTGCAGCACGATGGCCAGACCAAAGGTCACAAGGATTTGGTCGGCATGGGGACGCTTGTAGAAGTGCTTGATCAGCCCGCGTTCCATGATGAAGCCGACCGCAATCATGACTGGAATGGCGAAAATGAGCGCCAGTGGAACCGACCAATCTATGATTGCGCCTCCAAGCTCGGGACCGAACCAGTTTTCGACATATGGCGTTTCGACCTTCAGGGGATTGCCAAGAAAGTCTTTCTGCGTCTCGTCGATTGCAACAGTGCTGATACTCAGCACTTGTTGCAGGAAAACCGCGCAGAAGGCACCGATCATGAACAATGCGCCGTGGGCAAAGTTCACGACACCGAGCGTGCCGAAAATCAGGGTCAGACCAAGTGCGATCAGCGCATAGGCGCTGCCTTTGTCGAGCCCGTTCAAAATCTGGATAATGAAGGCGTCCATCGTTTCACCCCGTGGTGATTTGCGAGATCCGGCTGGTGGTGGTCATCGCCGGAAAGAGTATCCGGCGCACGTGTCGCGCGCCGGAATGTGTTTTCTTGGGCGGATTAAGCGCCCGGGTTGCACGACCCCAGATCGCCACCGGCGAACATCGGGTGGTCGGGTGCATATTCAACCTGAGCACGCGGAGTGATCTCGACGATCTCAAGCGTGTCGTAAGCGTTGGTTGGGTTCTCGGCACCCTTCACGACCAGCACGTCCTTGAAGCACTGGTGGTCTTCGGCGCGATAAAGCGTCGGACCATTGCCAAGGCCGTCGAACTCAAAGCCTTCAAGGGCTTCGACAACGCCACAGGGGTTGAACGTTCCGGCACGCTCACAGGCGTCTGCATAAAGCAGCGTCTGCGCGTAGCAGGTCTGGGCCGAGTTCGACGGCGGCTTGCCGTACTTCTCGCCAAACGACTTAACGAAGGCCTTCGTGCCGTCGTCCTGCAGCTGCCAGTTCCAGTTCATCGAACCGAACACACCTTTGATGTTCTCGCCCGCACCAGCGGCCATCAGTTCAGAATAGAGAGGAACGACGATCTTGAAGTCTTTGCCGTTCACTTCCTTGTCCAGAAGGCCGAACTGGATCGCGTTGGTCAGCGAGTTGACCATGTTGCCGCCGTAGTGGTTGAGAACCAGCACGTCCGCGCCCGAGTTCAGAACCGGAGCGATATAGGACGAGAAGTCCGTCGATGCCAGCGGCGTCAGAACGTTGTTGACGGTTTCCCAGCCGGTGGCTTCGGTTGCAGCGGCAATCGATTCCTGCTGTGTCCATCCCCAAGTGTAGTCCGCGGTCAGGTGATAGGCGCGGCGATCTTTGCCATATTCCTTCTCAAGCACCGGAGCCAGAGCGGCACCCGACATGTAGCCGTTGAAGAAGTGACGGAAACCGTTGGCCTTCTTGTCTTTGCCGGTGGTGTCGTTCGAGTGCGTCAGACCAGCCATGAAGATAACGCCGGCTTCCTGGCAGAGACCCTGCACAGCGATGGCCACGCCCGAGGACGAACCACCGTTGATCATGACGGCGCCGTCTTTTTCGATCATCGACTTGGCCGATGCACGTGCAGCGTCAGACTTGGTCTGGGTGTCGCCCGTGACGAATTCAACCTTCTTGCCGAGGATGCCGTTGCCCTGCAGCGCCTTCGAGGTGAAGGTGTTCAGGCAACCGCCGTCGCCTTCGCCGTTCAGGTGCTCGACAGCCAACTGCTGAGCCAGAAGCTCGTCGTTGCCTTCGTCAGCGTAAGGGCCAGTCTGTGGCACGTTGAAGCCAAGCGTGACGGAACCGCCCGTAGGCTCGTTGGTGTAAGCCGCAGCGGAACCCGCGGTAAAGATCGTCGGCACGGCGAGACCGGCAGCACCGGCTTTCATCACTCCGCGACGTGTAAGATCGCTTTTAGACATCTAAGTCCTCCCTAGTGGATCAGCAGCCAGCTTCCATAGTAAGCGGCTGGCCTTTTACAAGGCTGCCTCAATATCGCCGCGATTGTGAAAAAAACTCAACAACCCTAGATGTCGCGGGTGTTTTTTTGTAAAATTATCGACAGAGACGTAAGGTCAACTGTAAATAAGTTTTCTCGCACTGGCAGAATGGTCTTGAAATAACAGGAGAATCCAAATGCCGAAGTCGGTGTTGGCGGGGACGCGAATCCGGGACCTGCGTACAGGGCGAGGAATGCGCCAGATTGCCCTGGCCGCGACCTGCGGCATCTCGCCCAGCTACCTCAATCTGATCGAACACAACCGCCGCAGAATCGGCGGTGCTCTCTTGAACCGGATCGCCGACGCCTTGGAAACCGACCCCTCGGCCCTCAGCGGGGGCGCTGCTGCGACCATGACATCGGCACTGGATGCGGCAGCCGAAGCGCACCGCGACACGAGGCCCGAGCGTGACCGGGCGGATGAGTTGGTCAGTCGTTTTCCGGGGTGGGCCCGGTTGATCGAAGCCCAGTACAGCGAAGCGCGCCGGTTGGAGCAAATCGTCGAGCGTCTGGATGACCGTCTGACCCATGACCCGTTTCTGTCGGCTTCGATCCACACGGTTCTCAGCAACGTCACTGCAATTCGGTCTGCCAGCGCAATTCTGGCCAGTGGCGAAAAGGTCGAACCCGAATGGCAGGCCCGCTTTCACCGCAACATCTATGAAGACAGCCAACGTCTGGCGGATGCCACCGAAACCCTGGTGGAGTATCTGGATGCCGAAGATAATGAGGGACACTCCGGGTCTTTGCCGCAAGAAGACGTCGAATACTGGCTGACCGACCGCAATTGGGTCGTAACCGAACTGGAAGCCGACCCAGGTGCGGATATCGAAGCAATCGTGAAGGGCTCCGACCACCTTGGCAGCGATGCCGCCCGGCATATTGCGCGGCAGTTTCTTCGCCAATACGCGGCGGATGTGTTTGCCGTGCCTTCGGTTCCGCTGAAAGAGGCCGTTGCAGAAACCCTTGATCCGATCCGGATTGCAACAAGGCTTGGTGTTTCGCTTCCCACGATCTTTCGTCGGCTTTCGACTTTGGATGCCGATCTGCCGGGCGATGGTATGCCTTTCGGGCTTGTGGGCTGCGATGGTTCAGGCACTCTGGTATTTCGCAAGCCCATCGCGGGTTTCGATTTGCCACGATACGGTGGTGCCTGCCCGCTTTGGCCATTGTTTCAAGCGCTGCGACAGCCGATGACGCCCTTGCAGCATGTGCTGGAAGTCAGCGGGCGGGACGAGCGTCGGTTCCAGACCTGCGCAGTATCCGAACTGGGCCATCCCGGCGGGTTGTCGGGACCGGTAGTCGTGACCGGTTGGATGCTTATAACGCCAATGGCTCAAATCCCGGATCACGTGGTATCGCAACCGGTTGGAACATCCTGTCGGATTTGTCCCGAGGCCGATTGCATGGCACGCCGTGAACCAACCGTGTTCCTGCCCAGATATACGTCCGGCGGATTGCCCTAGGATCGTCAGAGATGGCTGGATCACTTGAACAATGCGATCAGCGGTTTGACTTTGGGTTTCATTATGCGTTCGCGGGACCGGTGATCGCGTTTTGACAAGACGTCGCCTGCGCGCAATAGTCCTATGACGAACCGTTGCTGACTGGGAGGAGAGGCGAGCGGTGGACGAAAGACGCGTGCTTTTGATCGAAGACGAACCGAACATCATCGAGGCGATCCGGTTTATCCTGTCGCGCGATGGCTGGCGCGTGGATACTCATTCGGACGGCAACACGGCGATGGACGCGGTGCTGCGCCGGGGGCCTGACCTGATCATTCTGGATGTGATGCTTCCGAACAAGTCGGGTTATGACATTTTGAACGACTTGCGGGCCGGGGATGACACCAGAGAAATCCCAGTCCTCATGCTGACTGCGCGCGGCCAGAAGAAAGACCGTGAATTGGCCGAGAAACTGGGAGCTGACAAGTTCATGACCAAGCCGTTCTCCAACGGCGAAATCCTGGCCACCGTACGAGAAATGGTGGGTTGATGGCAGAGTCTGAACCAATTTTTCTGGCCCGGCAAAGTTTCCATCGGCGTCGCATCGCAGACGCCGCAAAACTGGTGCCCGTGTTGGGAGTTGTCCTGATGTTGATCCCGATACTGTGGGACGAGGGTTACGCATCGTCGGGCGCGATGGTCTATGTCTTTTCCGTCTGGGCCATCCTAATCCTGTTGATTGGCCTTCTGTCCAGTGCCCTGGCCAGGAGCAGGCCCGAAAGTGATGTCACTGACGGCTCGAACGCGACGGAGCTCTGAGGTTGGGTTTCGACTTTCTCGTCACGATTTGCCTGGCTTATGTGCTGCTGCTGTTCTTGGTGGCGTTTTGGGCCGACAAACGGGCCGAGAGGGGGCGCATCGGCTGGTTGCGATCCCCTTTGATCTATACTCTGTCGTTGTCGATCTATTGCACGGCTTGGACATTCTACGGCGCTGTAGGCTACGCCGCGCGGTCCGGGCTGGAGTTTGTCACCATTTATCTTGGCCCAACGCTGGTCATGATCGGCTGGTGGGCACTTTTGCGACGATTGGTGCGCATTGGACGTGCTGAACGGATAACCTCCATCGCAGACCTGATCTCGTCGCGATTTGGCAAGTCGAATTGGTTGGGTGTGCTGGTGACATTGCTGGCGGTGGTGGGAACCACGCCCTATATCGCGCTGCAACTGCAGTCGGTTACGCTCAGCTTCGATGCCTTTTCGAACGCAGGGGCCGACACCCAGGGCCAATCCCTGCGACAGACGGCCTTGCTGATCGCGGCCGGGTTGGCCCTTTTCACAATCATGTTCGGAACCCGAAATCTTGATGCAAACGAACGCCACCACGGGGTGGTGATCGCTATTGCGGTTGAAGCCGTGGTCAAGCTTGTTGCATTGCTGGCGGTCGGAATTTTCGTTGTCTTCGTCGTCGGAGGCGGGGCAAGTGCGACGTTCGAAGCCATTGATGCGTCGCCGATTGCGGCCTGGCAGGGGCGGCCCGAGCGTTGGACGACGATGATTTTCCTGTCGGCTGCCGCGTTTATTTGTCTGCCAAGAATGTTTCAGGTCATGGTCGTCGAAAACTCGGATGAACGTCACCTTGCGACCGCAAGCTGGGCCTTTCCGCTTTATCTGTTCCTGATGAGTCTGTTTGTTCTGCCGATCGCCGTGGTGGGATTGTCCGTCTTGCCCGAAGGGTCAAATCCCGACTTGTTCGTCATGACCATTCCGTTGGAGTTTGACCGCAACGCATTGGCCATGCTGGCATTTCTGGGGGGATTCAGTTCGGCGACTTCCATGGTGATTGTGGCTGCGATTGCCTTGTCGACCATGGTGTCGAACCATGTGGTCATGCCGATCTGGCTTTATGCTCGGCAAGGCGGAGCCACGGTGTCAGGAGATGTCCGCCACGTTGTAATCCTGTCGCGGCGTATCTCAATCGCCGCGGTTTTGGCGTTGGGTTATCTATATTACGTTTTTTCAGGTGGAGGGGCGGCGCTTGCTGCCATCGGTCTGATTTCCTTCACTGGAGTTGCGCAGATATTGCCCTCGTTGCTGGGTGGCATATTCTGGCGTGGCGCGACCCGGATCGGAGCGGCCGCAGGGCTTTCTATCGGGTTCGCGGTCTGGCTCTGGACCTCGTTCCTGCCCAGCTTTGGCGACGCGAGCATCCTATCTGCCAACGTATTTGCCAATGGCCCGTTCGGGATTGAAATGCTGCGTCCCCAGGCCCTGTTCGGGATTGAAGGCCTCGATCCGCTGGTGCATTCGGTACTGTGGTCGATGGTATTGAACACATTGGCCTTCTTTATCGGGTCGCTGCTAAGCTCTCCGACACCGCTTGAACGGTTCCAGGGTGCGAGTTTCATAAATGTCTTTCGGTATTCGGACGGGGCGCGGGGATGGACCGGCAGCACAGTCGAAGCCGAAGATCTTTTGATGATGACGCAACGCTTGATGGGGCCGGCCGACGCCCAGGTCCTGTTCGAGGGCGAGGCCGCCCGCCAAGGCAAGACAGGGTTCCTTCCAGACGTTACACCAGCTTTCCTTGAACGCTTGGAACGTGAACTTGCCGGTTCGGTCGGGGCCGCCACGGCGCACGCAATGTTGATGCAGATAACCGGCGGCGTCTCGGTTACGGTCGAAGAGTTGATGAAGGTTGCCGACGAAGCACAGCAGATCCTTGAGTATTCCAGCCAGCTTGAAGCCAAATCGCAAGAACTGGAAAGTACCGCCCGCCAGTTGGGGGAGGCCAACGACAAACTTGTTGCCCTTTCGGTTCAGAAGGACGGGTTCCTCAGCCAGATCAGTCACGAACTTCGCACGCCCATGACCTCGATCCGCTCGTTCAGTGAAATTCTGATGGAAGGCGAATCCATGTCGTCGGATGACCGGCTCAAATATAGCCGGATCATCCACAATGAAACGCTGCGTCTGACTCGTCTCTTGGACGATATTCTGGACCTCAGTGTCCTGGAAAACGGCCAGGTGTCGCTTAACAAGCATTCAGCGGCACTTCGCGAAATTCTGGACAGTGCCTGCGCCGCGACGGTTCACAACGGCGAGGGCGCTTCGCTTAAGATCGAACGCAATCCCAAGGCCGAAGAAGTTGAGCTTTTCACAGATGCGGACAGGTTGGCGCAGGTTTTCATCAACTTGATTTCGAACGCCCAGAAATACTGTGATGCCAGGCAACCCAAGCTGAAGGTTCAGGCAAGCGAAGTTGGTGGACGGCAAGTCGTTGATTTCATTGACAACGGGTCGGGCATTCCCAGGGATAAGCAGTCCATGATCTTCGAGAAATTCGCACGAGCGGATGATCACAAGGCGGCGGGTGGTGCCGGGCTGGGATTGGCGATCAGTCGGGAAGTCATGCACCGCCTGGGCGGCAGCATCACCTATCTGCCTGGCCAGGCCGGTACTGCATTTCGCGTTGTCCTGCCCTTGGAAGAGACAATCGCGGCGTAAATGGCAACGAAATAGTAACCTTGTCACAGGATCCTCACGCCGTTCACTAGCAGCGTGAAATCAATGACCGATATGTCCTCAGTTCTGCGTCGGAAACTGGCTCCGGCCCGCTCTGTTACGGTGCCGGGCGGATTGTCCGTTGATGCCCTTTTGCGGAAAACCATTCCGCGCGATGCAGACAAGGTATTGGGTATGGACGTTCTTGTCGGCGACATCCGGTTTGGCGTTTCTGACAAAGCGACAGTCTTGACCGGTCTGGCCGACACCGATCTGATCTATCTTCTTGAAAACGAACGCGCAGCGCGTGGGATTTGCGTGGTCTCTTTCGGGTTATTGGCCGGGCTGATCGAAATCCAGATGTCTGGCGCCGTCACTTCGTCGGCACCACCCGAGCGGCAGCCGACCCGTACCGATGGCGTTGTCGTGTCAAAAATCGTGGATCAATGGATGGCGACGGCCACCGAGGCGACTGAATCGGACGGTATAGCGGCGGCTTTGCCCATGGCCGGTTTCAAGCGCACCGACGGAGTTCTGAACCTGCGAAACACCGAGTTGCGGCTGGAGCCGCAAAACTTTGTAACCCTGACCATCGGATTATCGATGGGAAAGGGGGCCAAGGACGGCACGCTGACATTTGTGACCCCAGAGCTTGCCGTTGGCGCTGATGGCGGTGCCGACAAGACCAGGCAGCGCATGCACGGACACCTGTGTCAGATCCATGCGCCCATGCAGGCAATTCTTACGCGCTTGCCGGTCTCGATAGATAAGGTGCGGACGCTTGCGGTTGGAACGGTAATTCCTGTGCCTTCCGAATGCCTGTCCAGTGTGCGGCTTGAGGGCGAAAACGGGCGGCTGATTGCGCTTTCTCGGCTGGGTCAGTTCAATGGTCAAAAAGCGGTGCGCCTGTTGCAGGGCAGTGGACCGGTGGCGCCAAGCAAGAGTGTGGGGGCAGACACTGCGCCGGGTGAGTTCGATATGCTGACAAAAGCGGAAAGCGACGTCCCCGCTGCCTTGCCAGTGGCAAACGACTTGCCCGATGTGACGGATGGTGCCATGGCCGACAACTCTGCCGCGTCGGATATTGCGGGCGATGATGCACCGGCCCCCTTGCCCGACCTGCCAAACTTGCCGGACCTTCCCGATCTTCCCGACCTGCCCGATCCCGCCGGTTTGCCCGACCTTCCGGATCTGCCCGACCTGCCAGCCATCGACGACTGACAGGGACGACCGGCGAATTTCTGCCGTTTCGAATCCGAAGGTCGGCGGTGGCGCGTCAGAACGTCCGTTTTCAATGATTGGTTAACGCATTCCGGCGTGACCTGTGGTAGACTCATACACGTGCTGTTGCTGTTTTAGACCTGGGAGGCGTCATGAAAAACGAGAACCCGGCCGAGCGGCCAAAGACCAAGCCCGAGATTCTGCAATTGGCCCAAAAGCCTAAGCCAATTGATCCGAAACTTTTGCGGTTTCCTGCGCGCCACGCGGCAAATACTCAGACCGATCTGGACGACATGTGGGACAATCTGCCTGTCTGATCGAAACGCGACACCAAGCTTGAGTTTCCGCGCCGTTGGCGTATGAAAAGTCATGGGCAGGGAAGAGCAGGTCGCGCCAGCAGAGAAAGTTCGCAGCGAGCGCCGCGAAGGCGTTGTTGTTGTGACAATCGACAATCCGCCAACGGCGGCATTGTCCGGAGACGTGCGTGCAGGTGTGTTGACGGCATTGGATGCGGCTCAGGCCGACGATGTCATCAAGGCCATTGTGATCACCGGAAGCGACAAGATTTTCGCCACCGGGGCCGGGTTGCAGGACACCGGCAATGAAAACGTCCCGTCACTGGCGGACCTTTGTGATCGTATTGAAGCTTCGGAAAAGCCCGTGGTCGTCGCCATCGCCGGGTCGGCATTGGGCGGCGGGCTTGAGGTTGCGCTTGCGGCTCATGTGCGTGTGGCAACGCCCTCGGCACGGTTGGGTGCCCCGGAAATCACCCTTGGATTACTGCCAAGTGCTGGCGGCACGCAACGGATGCCGAAGGTGATCGGCGGGATCGCTGCGTTGAAGCTGTTGCTGAGTGGTCGCGCCGTTTCGGGAGAAACCGCCCGCAAACTTGGGCTTGTCGACGTTCTGGAACCGGATGATCTGGTGGCTGCGGCCGTAAGACACGCAGCGCGTCTTGCCGAAAGCAAGGGCGAATTGCGCCGAAGTTCGACTCGTCGTGACAGGTTGGGCGAGGGCACCGGATTTCTGGAGTCTGTGGCCAACCATCGCCGCGCCGCCGACGCGTCGCCTCTGGATGCGCCGATGCGGATGATCGAATGCGTCGAGGCGGCGCTTTTGTTGCCGTATGATATCGGGCGCGGGATGGAGCAGGCGGCCTATGACGATCTGGTCGAGTCCGAGCATTCGAAATCCCTCAGGCACATATTTTCTGTTGAGCGCCAGCTTCAGGCCGCAACCAGATGGGAAGGTCGGGTGTCATCCCGGCCGATGTCCGGTGTTGCGGTTATCGGAGCCAAGGGCATCGGGGCAGAACTGGTCGTTCAGTGCCTGGATGCCGGGTTCAAGGTTGCCGTGGCCGAAGCCGACGATGAAACGCTGGAAGACGGAGTGTCGCGGATCATCGGGCACTACGATGCCCGCCTGGCGGCAGGCGCGATGACGGATGACGCGGTGGAACAGACCCTGGACCGGATGCAGGCGCTGTCAGGTTATTCCAAGATTTCAGATAAGGACGTTGTCGTTGACCCTTCGCCGGTTCTGACCAAAAAGCGGGTGGCCGAACTTGACGCCGCGATGAAAGCAGGGGCGATCCTGATCGTCGGGGGCGAACGCGTCGACGTCGGGACCGTGGCGTCCATGACGGGGCGCGCTGCGGATGTTGTCGGCATGCGTTTCTTTGCCGGGATAAAGAAGAATCGGCTGGTTGAAATGGCGGCATCGGACCAGAGCGGTCCTCGGTCAGTTGCAACGGCCCGGGCATTTGCCCGCAAGATCGACCGCCTGATCCTCAATACGGCTCCGGGCAAGGATTCAATCGGAACGCGGATATCCGAAGCCCTTCACGCTGCCGCCGATCTTTGCCTCGAGGACGGTGCCCGTATTGGTCAGATCGACGCCGCCCTTCGCGATTGGGGATTGCCGCACGGGTCTTTTGCATATCGCGATATCATCGGGGTCAAGCGTCAAAGCGGCCCGCGCGGGATGGAAGGCCAACGGGGCGGCGGCATTGACGCGGTGCTTGCGTCTGTCGGGCGGTTCGGCATCTCGGTCGGGCGCGGGTACTACCTTTACCGGCATCGCGGCAAGCCCGGGATTGAAGACACCGACATCCAACAGATGATCGAGGCCGACCGGACCGCCAAAGGCATTCAACCCCGCGCGGTGACAGATGCCGAGATTAGGTTTCGCTGTGTCGCCGCAATGGCAGGTGCAGGGGCACAACTGGTTGCGGAAGGTATTGCGAAACGGCCCGCCGACATCGACATGGTCGCTGTCCATGGGCTTGGCTTTGCGCGCCGGACCGGGGGGGTCATGTTTGCTGCCGATCTGATGGGATTAAAGGAAGTCAGCCAACAGATTTCAGCGATGGCGCGCGACAGCGCGCGTATCCCGCCGCCTCCGTCGATCCTGACCGACCTGATCCGGTCAAAAAAGGGGTTTTCGGACCTGAATGCTTAAGGTTGCGAGAGGGGCCTTTGCTGGATCAGCCAAGTAGGATGCCGACGACCACCATCATCAATCCGACGGCTGACAGAAACAACGCACCCATGTTCACTGCGACGACCTTTTGAAGCCGCGTTTTCATGGCCGCGTCATCCAGACCCGCCCGGCGCGCCTTTTGTACCGTCAGGATACACCAGATCAGCCCGCCAAGGCCGACAAGTGTCACAAGGGCTCCGATCCAGATGAGGCTATCCAATTGTCCGGCTCCTTGATGTGCCGGGTCATGCCGTAAACGTTGATCCAGCCCGGATCAAGTCTTGCGAAGGGTCAGAGAGGGCGGTACTCAGGCCGTCCGTATCCACAATGAGGCCCGCCATGGACGACAGCGTCACCGAACAAAGCTACCGTGTTACTGCTGACGAGCTTCGTCAGTTTATCGAACGTTTTGAACGTCTTGAGGCCGAGAAACGCGACATCGCAGAGCAACAGAAAGAGGTGATGGCCGAGGCCAAGGGGCGGGGCTATGACACCAAGGTGATGCGAAAGGTGGTTGCGTTGAGAAAGCGCGACAAGGACGACATAGCCGAAGAGGAAGCCGTTCTTGAGATGTACAAGGAAGCGCTTGGGATGTAGCCCGCCTAAGGTGTGATGAAGGTGACGCCCTGCATCCGCGCAATCCGTGCCACATCGTCTTCGTACTGATCGCTAAGCATATTGATCGTGTCGGTTGTCCATCCGGGGACGTCGATCTCGGCCTCGACGGCGGTGTCTATGGCGTGAACCTCCAGAAAGGCCGATACCGCGCGTCGGCGCTTTGACTGACCGGTGACCTGGCGTGCATCCAGGAATTCGATGAGACGGGTCATGCCCTCGCTGGTGATGATCGTATCCAGCATATCGAATTCGCCTTCCAGTTCTGTGAAAGGATCATGCCCGGTCACTTCGCGCATGATTTCGGACCAGATAAAGGGCGTATCTTCATGGCACCAGGCGATGATCCGAGAACCGGGATTTGCCACCGCGATATCGGCAATGACTTCCGCCCAAAGAAGATCGCCGAGCGCGATACTGGCAAGCACATCATAACTTTCACCAGCCGATTTCAGGGTTTCTGGAATGAACGTTGCGGGATTGCGCACGGCGATGGCAAATTCCGCCCTGTGAGACGGCAGACACTGACGAAGCCACGCGGATTTCTGGGCCTTCGGGTAAAGTCCATCTTCGGCCAGGACAACATTCGGGCGACACAGGAAATTGTCATTGGACAGAACGATGCGCTGCGCGGTGTCGTCATCGCAAATCGCCTCCATCACCATGGCTTCGGTATCGGCATCGGCAGGCGCGCCCCGCAAAGTGGTAGAGATATCGCCCAGCAATTCGCGATACCGGCTGGGGCCTGGTACGGTAATGCCCTCGGCAGCCAGTTTCGCACGATTGCGCAGGATTGAACGGATCAGCAGCCCGTCATCTGTGCTGTGCGCACCGAGGTGGAAAAGGATATCCATTCGTGTCTGCCCGCTCTCGCCTTGGGTGAAGATAGACCGGGTCACTGGACAGGGGAACCCGTTTCAAGCTAGGCGTCGCAGGATGGCTGAGAAAAACACTCAACTACCCTTCAGGGCGTGGATTCCGGCACTGGACATCTGGACCCTTGGTGCACTGGCGATTGCCGGTCTTGTCTTGCTGCCGATCCTCTCCGTGCTTTGGATCGCAGCACACCCGCAAGCACCAATCTGGGGTCACCTGATCGACACCACCTTGCCGCGCTACGTCACCAACACGCTGGTCATCATGCTGTCGGTGGGCACGCTGTCAGCCATGATCGGAACCGGCGCGGCCTGGCTGATTGTCTGCTATCGCTTCCCCGGGGCGCGGTGGTTGCAATGGTGTCTATTGTTCCCTTTGGCCGTGCCCGGATACCTGGGCGCCTATGCGCTGGTCGATTTCCTTGAGTACGCCGGGCCGGTTCAGACCACTTTGCGCGCCAGTTTCGGCTGGACGGATGCGCGGGATTACTTTTTTCCTGATATTCGATCCCGTTACGGCGCGATCTTTGCGCTGACCGCGTCGCTTTATCCGTATGTCTATTTGCTGGCGCGCGCCGGATTTCGCGAACAATCGGGGCGCGCCCACGAAGTTGCGCGGGCTCTGGGTGCAGGTGTGTTCAGGCGATTCTGGAAGATCGGCCTGCCGCTCGCCCGCCCCGCGATCGCTGCGGGCACAGCCATTGTCATGATGGAAACGGTGAATGATTTCGGGGCGGTCGATTTCTTTGGCGTGCAAACACTCACCACGGGGATATTCACTGTCTGGCTAGAGGCCGGAAACGCGGGTGGGGCTGCGCAGATCGCCTGTGTCGTATTGGCGATGATCCTTGTTCTTGTGGTTCTTGAAAAGTCCAGTCGCCGTCACGTCAGGGTACATAGGATGGCCGGATCGGACCGGCGTCTGGAAGCAATCCCTTTGGAAGGTGTCTGGGCTTGGGGGGCGACAATTGCTTGTATCATTCCATTTCTGGCCGGGTTCGTTTTGCCGGTCGGCGTCCTTGGCCATCATGCATTGACGCGGCTTGACAGCTGGCAGGCGCCGGGACTGCTCGAAGCCTTGGTCAACACCGTCCTGGTCGGCGGCACGGCGGCACTTCTGACCGTCACGGCGGCCTTGTTTCTGGTCTATGGGATACGCATGTCGGGGCGCGCAGGCCCGCGATTTGTGCTGCCTTTTACAACGATCGGATACGCGGCGCCGGGGGCGGTACTGGCACTGGGGTTGCTGATCCCCTTGGCGGCCTTTGACAACAAGATGGCCGATTGGGTTTTGGTCCTGACTGGCCACGATCCCGGGCTTATGATCACGGGCGGTGCTGCGGTGCTGGTGTTTGTTTACATGGTTCGTTTCTTTGCGATAGCGCAAGGCGCTGCCGATGGCGCAATCGAACGGATTTCGCCCTCTTTGCCGATGGCGTCCCGCGCCTTGGGGCAAGGGGTTGGTGGAACACTGACCCGCGTTTACTTGCCGTTGATCCGCGGTTCGATTGCAACCGCCTTGCTGCTGGTCTTCGTCGATGTCGTGAAAGAGCTTCCGGCAACGCTTTTGTTGAGACCATTCAATTTCAACACCTTAGCGACACTGACCCACGAACAGGCGTCGCTTGAAAAGATCGCCGATGCCGCTCCGTCGGCCATGTTGATCATTCTTGCCAGTCTTGCAGCGGTCGCCCTTTTGGCCCGCCAGATGGTTCGCGCACGCTAGACTTGCCCCGCGCCCGCCGCATTGATAAGGAAACCCGCGTGCCCCTATAGCTCAGCTGGTAGAGCATCTGATTTGTAATCAGAGGGTCGGGAGTTCGAGTCTCTCTGGGGGCACCATAAATATCAAATGGTTACGTGCCATAGCGGAGCCCGCGGTATCCGAAGGGTAAGCAAAGGGTAAGCGGAAAACACCCAGACTACTTGGCCTGCGGGCTTGGGCCAAAGTATCGATGCGGCACCTAACCCGAATGATCCGACTCACAGCGCGCAGGGTGATTTATTTGGGTTGGTCCAGATAGTGCAGACATCCAAAACAGTGCTTCTTCGCAATTTGTGCCGCGCTACCGCAAGTCAGCTTCGAGCCCATTGCTTCCGTTCGATCATCGCTTCGATCGCGGCGGCCCGGAAGCCAACTGGGTATCGGGAGCAATCGTAGCGAAAGCCAAGGGCAGAAGTTGGTAATAC
>JABDJO010000082.1 GCA_013002465.1 Silicimonas sp.
ACGCTACTGCTATTTTGGTGACCATTTCGACCTGGTCAGGGTTTCGAGAGAGAAAATTAACAACCCCTGCTTCGAAACTTCCCCATATTGGGTACACACACACTCGTTACCAACAGATACAAATTAGCATATCTTATCCCCCATTAGCAATCTTGAATTTACATTTCGCAACTTGATGTGGCCCGTCGGTATTTCCGTCCTGGGTGCGACAGAAGATCGCAACAATAATTTGATTTTATGCAATTTTTTCAAAAATTCTCATTTGCCGTCGACTGAGATTCGTGGGCCTGGAAACAAACATTTCACATCTTGGAAACAGCCAATTGGCAAGAAATTGGTTGGATTTGTGTAAGCGTGGGAATCGGGGAATCAGATACGTCTGACGGATTTCCACTGAATATTCGGGATTCTCTGTGCTGCTTCGGACAACATGTCAGATTGGACAAGGCGAAGTTATGTGCCGCCCTAGCGCCAAATCAGGCGAAAACACTTGTCCTGCATCAAATAACAGCTCTGAAAAGAAACTGCGGGCCGACACATGATGCCGACCCATGAACGCGCTGACACCGAAGGCGACCTACTCGGCTGGCGTAATGGTCATTCCATCACCCACGCCCTCTGTCTCACGCGGTTTGCGCACGGCATTCGCACGGGACAGGTACAATTCGTCGTCCAAGAGTGCCGTGTGAGAAGTCTCAAGATGGCGCGCGGGGACATGCGGGAAAAGATGGTGAACCAGGTGAAAGCAGTCGTTTCGAGGAAAAAACAACCACCGCACCGCGCGCGGCGCGAGTATGTTGCGTGATCCGTCAAGTTCATCATCGGTTGGCACAAGGCCCGCGTGATCCATGCAATCGGCCCAGTAGTTCAGCGTCGTAAAGATGAATACGAACGGCACAATCATCATCAGCAACCCAGTGAGCGGGGCAACTGCCGTGACAAAGGTGACGAATGCCACAAGCACGAACTGAAAGATCTGGAAGAACCGGCCATCGCGCGACGACAGGTTCAGGCTGAGGTAATAAGGCAAGTGCCGCAGCAACAAAGGCGTGGTCAGGTGGCGCGCAACAACCGACGGTGACAACGGGTCGTGCAATCCAAGGTCCTCGATCCCTTGAAGGTCAAGGTCCTGCTCATAGTCGCCAAGGTGCGCATGATGGGACAGATGCTCGTGCCGGTACGAATCGAAAGAATTGAACAAAAGCGACGCACAAATTCGCCCTATCGTTGTGTTGTCGGCGCGGTTTTCCGAGAAGGTCGCGTGGGAACATTCGTGAATAATGTTGTTCAATCCGCGCAATCGCGTCGCCACAAAGAGCATCAGAACTGCAACGGCAAGCCCGCCAAGGAACGTTACTTCGCCCTGTAAAACATAGTGTCCCAGCGCGATAGCACCGCCCAACTGAAGGACATAAAGTCCCAGGATCAACCAACTCGCAAGGCGTGAATGTTTCTTCATTCCCGCAAAGGCACGCGTGTACCTTCGCCGCAAATCTTTCGCAGACATAGATGAGGCCCCCCGGCGCATTTCTGCCTTATTGTTGTCATAATTCAACCAAAGTTGCAACAGTTGTCCTAATGAAAGCTTACGCCCTGTAATGACTTCAAATCACAACATGATTTTTTTGAAACTTGGCATCTGAATTATTCTCTTGATTTCCGGCACACACTTCGAAATGTAATATAAGGCGACCTAATGTCGCAGGAGTTTTACTAATGGACTATGATTACGACTCGCTTGTTGTCCTTGCTGCAGTCGTGCGGACGGGCAGCTTTGAATCGGCAGCCCATTCGCTGAATGTGACGCAATCGGCGGTCAGTCAGCGCATCAAACAGCTTGAAGAAAAGGTCGGGTCCATTCTGATTCAGCGCGGTCGCCCATGCGTTGCCACCGATGATGGGTTGCTTTTGTGTCAGCACGTCGAGCAGGTTGCCTTGCTGCAGCACGAACTTGCCGACAAGCTGGCCGCGCGCGGCGATGGCTCCAGTGCGGCCGCTATAGGCATTCGGATCGCCGTGAACAGCGATAGCCTTGCAACCTGGTTCCCCGAAGTCATCGAGCTTGCAGCAACGGAACTGAACCTGAGGCTGGAGATCATTCCCGACGATCAGGAATTTACCGAAGAACGCCTGCGTTCCGGCGATGCCCTGGCTATTGTAACGTCCAACAACAAACCCATTCCGGGCTGTCGTTCGGTTCCATTGGGGTCGATGAATTATATGGCCGTGGCCACGCCCGGTTATGTGAAAACCCATCTGGAAGGCGGCGTGAACGCCCTGAGCGTGTCAAAAGCCCCCTCCATCCAGTTCGACCGCAAAGATACCCTACCCCAGCAATGGATGATGCTTGCGTTTGGCGGCACCAGCAAACTCTCTTCGCATTTCATACCATCCTACGAAGGTCATCTTCTGGCCTGTCGGCGCGGCATCGGTTGGGCGATGATGCCGTCGGTTACTGTCCAGCCATTGGTCGAAAGCGGTCATCTGGTGGAACTGGTGCCCGATGTGAAGGTGCGCACGCCGCTCCATTGGCAATCCAGGTCGCAGTCCAGCAATATCCTGAATCGATTGTCCGAGTTCGTTTCCGACATCGCGGACAACACACTCGCCCCTGTCGAGGTCGAAACCGCCTGAAAACTGCCACTGGCGTCCTCATTTTCTATGTTCTCGTTTCCGGCGCAGACTATCTGCGTTGGTGTGTCCCCAAGCCGAAACGCCAGCGTGTTGTTTCCGGGCAGATTGTGGGCGTGCCTCCGCGCGGTCGTCACTAAATCGGTTGCCATTTTGGCGGGTTCGGATTGAACTCGCCAAAATGACCCTTGCCGTAATCAGCGATATTCACGGAAATATCTCTGCGCTGGACGCTGTGCTGGACGATATTGCGCGTCGTGACATTTCTCGGATTGTGAACCTTGGTGACAGCCTCAGCGGTCCTTTTGATGCGCCTGCGACAGCCGATCGGCTGATCGCGCTTGATTTGCCCACGGTCCGAGGCAACCACGACCGGCAGCTTTACGACCGCCGGCCTGATCAGATGGGGCTTTGGGAAAGCTGGGCCATTGACGATCTGTCGCAGGCGCACCTTGCCTGGCTAAAAGATGCCCCTTTGAACCTGGTCTTGGACGATGCGTTCCTGTGCCATGGCACCCCGGGGAAAGACGATGAAAACTGGTTGGACAAGCGCGGCCCGATGGACAGGCTGGTGCCGCGCGATCTGGCCGAAATTCTGCCAAATGCCCAAGGAATTGCTCAGGACCTGATCCTGTGCGGTCACACCCATACGCCACGCATCGTGCGATTGCCGGGCGGAAAAACCATCGTGAACCCCGGTTCTGTGGGTTGTCCGGCCTATCTGGATACCAGGATGAAGCCGGAATTCGTGCATCAGACCGGTGCCCCGGATGCCCGGTATGCCATTGTGGAACGCCGAGGGGGCCAGTGGGCGGCTGATTTGATCGCCGCCCCTTATGATCCCGAGCCTATGGCCAAGCTGGCCCGCCAGAAGAACGCCGATAGCTGGGCCCAGGCCATCACAACAGGATGGTTCGCCTGACGTCGGGCGCGTGTCTCAATATGGGACACTCAGCCCTTACTGGGGCGTGATGACGATCCGTTGGCGCAGATTGCCCGTCACCCGGCTATAGATCAGGATCTCGTCCGTTTTGGTGACCACGGCAAACCAATTGTCGCCCTGTGTAAAGGCGGCGGCCTCGGTGCCATCGGGCAAAGCGATGGAATCGGGCAACTCGACCTGCCCCATCTCGCTGAAGCGCATGACAAAAAGCGCAACGATGGTTAGAAACCCAAGGATCATGGTTGCGGTCAGTACCGTCACCAACACCTTAAGATACTTCAGCGTCCTTTCGTCCGGAGCCTGTCCTTCGTCCATGTCCCGCATTGTCCTGGTCACGATCGGCGCCAACCCGCCGCCGCGCCTTGATAAGGCGCTTGCCCGCGATGTGCCAGAGGCGGCGCATCTGTCGCGCTCGCGGCTGGCGCGGTTGCTGGCGGAAGGGGCCGTTTGTCGCAATGGAACAGCCATCACCGACGCAAAGGCAAAACCTTCCGAAGGCGATACGTATGAGATCACGGTCCAGGACGCCACGGAACCCGATATCCTTCCGGAAAACATACCCTTGGAAGTCGTGTACGAAGACGACGATCTGATCGTCATCGACAAGCCCGCCGGTATGGTCGTTCACCCCGCCCCGGGTTCGCCAAGCGGTACTTTGGTGAATGCGCTTCTGCATCACTTTGGCGGTTCACTGTCGGGTGTGGGTGGCGAAAAGCGCCCGGGGATCGTTCATCGTATCGACAAGGACACATCGGGGCTGTTGGTTGTGGCCAAATCCGACGCAGCCCATCACGGCCTTGCCGCCCAGTTTGCCCGCCATAGTGTCGAAAGAAGTTACCTTGCGCTATGCCATGGCGCGCCCCACATCGGCGATCCGCGACTTGCCGGACTTCGTGGCGTCAGTTTCGAATCCGGCGGCACGATCAAGATCACAACCCAGCTTGCCCGTCACAAAACCGACCGACAAAAGCAGGCAGTTTTGTTACAAGGCGGTCGGCACGCCGTCACCCGGCTTCGGGTTATTGAAACATTTAACGGTCATGCGGCACTTGTTCGTTGCAACCTTGAAACAGGGCGGACCCATCAGATCAGGGTCCATATGGCCTATATCGGCCATGCCCTGATTGGTGATCCGACCTATGGTGGACGCCGGAAACTGCCCCTGAGCATTCCGGGGGCGGATGCCGGAAATACCTATGAAGGTCAGGCACTTCACGCCGAGACTTTAGGCTTTGTACATCCGGTCTCCAATACCACTCTGCGCCTTGAAAGCCCCCTGCCGCCGAGGTTTTCGGCGCTTCTTGACCAGCTACGCGATATGTGAGATTATGCACAGAAGACGGTCAATTCATGAACCGTTGTGCACAAAACCGTGAGCGCACAGGCCTGTGAGTGGAACCCACCGCGCGCCTCGTTCATATTTTCTTCATCACATCGCAGGTACGAAAATTCTTGCCTGTAAGTCTTGAACTGAACTGAATGGTTCACCAAATATGTTAAGCGTCGCAACATTGACGCTGACAGGGAAAACGGAGCAAATGGCAAATTATTCTACTCTTCCGGCACCGACACCCGAGGGCGGACTTAACCGTTACCTTCAGGAGATCCGGAAATTCCCCATGCTTGAAAAAGAAGAGGAATACATGCTCGCCAAACGGTGGGTCGAGGATCAGGATACGGAAGCCGCTCACAAGATGGTCACGTCACACCTGCGTCTCGCAGCCAAGATCGCCATGGGTTATCGCGGTTATGGCCTGCCCCAGGCCGAGGTGATTTCTGAAGCCAATGTGGGCCTCATGCAGGCCGTGAAGCGGTTTGATCCCGAAAAAGGCTTCCGCCTGGCAACCTATGCCATGTGGTGGATTCGCGCCTCGATCCAGGAATATATCCTGCGATCCTGGAGCCTCGTGAAGCTTGGTACGACGTCCGCTCAGAAAAAGCTGTTCTTCAACCTGCGCAAGGCCAAGGCCCGCATCGGTGCGCTGGAAGACGGCGACTTGCGCCCCGAACACGTGGCCAGGATCGCTCATGATCTAAGCGTGACCGAGGAAGAAGTCATCTCGATGAACCGGCGTATGTCGGGCGGGGATGCATCGCTGAATGCCACGATCTCGGCCGATGGCGAGGGTGCTGCCCAGTGGCAGGACTGGCTGGAAGACGAAGATGCCGACCAGGCCAGCGATTACGCTGAAAAGGACGAACTGGACATCCGGCGCGAGTTGATGGCCGAAGCCATGGACGTCTTGAACGAGCGCGAGCAGGATATCCTGACGCAGCGCCGCCTGATGGACAATCCAGTGACCCTGGAAGAGCTTTCCGGCCAGTACAACGTCAGCCGCGAGCGCATCCGCCAGATCGAGGTCCGCGCCTTTGAAAAGCTGCAGAAAAAGATGCAGGACTTGGCAAAGGCCAAGGGAATGCTAGAATCTGCCTAACGATTGACCGCACGGGGATCATGGGCCGTTGGCAGAGATGCCAGCGGCCCAACCTTTTTTTGCGTCGCAGAATGGGTCCTTGATCGGTCGGACTGTGCTTCAAAGATCCTGATGATATTCCTCGGCAAGCGACACAAGAACGGCCCGCATCGCCGCATCATTGTCACCCAGGCGGTCCTTTTCTGACTTGTGAATGGCGCGCTGACGAATGGCTGAATTGCCTTGGACAAGAATATCCCTCGCCGCGTTCACTTCGTCGACGCAGTTCAGCGCCTCGGCATCTTCGGCCAGAAGCTCTAGCAGTTCGTCCAGCAACCTATCGAAAGGCACGACTTCGTCCATTCCAAAGTCGATCAGCCCTTCCGATACGCCATAGCGTTGCGCACGCCACCGATTTTCACCGACCAGAAAATGATCATAGATGCGCCACCGCTGGTTTTTCACCCTTAACCGCCACAACATCCGCATCAGGCATTGATTGAGGGCCGCGATAGACAGCGCATGTTCAAGTCGCGGCGACAGATCGCAAATTCGCGTCTCCAGCGTGGGAAAGCGGTCCGAGGGCCTCAGATCCCACCAGATCTTGGTAGCATCCTCGATGGCGCCCGTGTTCACGATTGCATCGACCGAGCGTTTATAGCTGCCAAATCCCTCAAGCCGGGGTGGCAAGCCAGTCCGCGGCAGATTGTCGAATACCGTCAGGCGATAGCTGGCAAGTCCTGTATCTTCGCCCTGCCAGAACGGCGAGGAACACGACAAGGCCAATAGATGCGGCAGAAAGTACCCGGCCTGGTTCATAAGGTCGATCCTGAGGTCGTCGTCCTCGATCCCGACATGTACGTGACACCCCGAGATCAGCATCCGCCGTACAACCCCCGCCAAATCGTGCTCCAGCGTGTTATAGCGTTCCTTGTCGGTGTGGCTTTGGTCTTTCCAGTCCGCCGTCGGGTGCGACGAAACCGCCAAAGGCACCAGGCCATGCTGACCTGCAACCTCTGATACCGTCGCACGCAAGCGCTTCAGATCGTCCCGTGCATCGCCGATGGTCTGGCACACACGCGTCCCGACTTCGACCTGACATTTCAGGAATTCGGGCGAAACCTGATCCCCAAGAGCCGCGACGCAATCGTCCATCAGGGCTTTCGGAGCTTCAGCCAGATCGTAGGTGTCCTGATGGACAAGAAGGTATTCCTCCTCGATCCCCATCGTGAAACTTGGTGTGATCAACGCAACCCTCCCCTTTTGTCAAACAAAGCAAAAGGCGAGCGGAACAGCAAGAAAAAGCGCCGCTCGGTCCCACGAACGGCGCTTTTTTCTGTTTTAGGTAAGTGCCTTAAGCGTCGGGGCCCTTGCGGTGCTTGATCGCGGCCCAGATGCTCTTGTTGGTCAGGTACAAAAGAACGCTCAGCACAACCAGGAAGACCACAGCGACAAAGCCCGCTTCCTTGCGCGCGTTCATCTTCGGCTCGGCGGCCCACATCAGGAAGGCGGCCACGTCCTGCGACATCGCTTCGACATCGGCGGGCGCGTGATCGGCAAATTCGATCAAGTCATCCTCAAGCGGCGGCGCCATGGCGATCCAGGACCCTTCCACTTTGGAATGACCGTGATCGTCCTTGCACTCATCGGGGATACCACCGGCGGTGAAGGCAGTGTTGTAGAAGCCCTCGAAATCCTCCGGCGCACAGGCCGGCGGGTCTTCATAGGATGACAGAAGCGTCGCAATGTACTCCGGGCCACCCATGCCACGGAAGAACTGGTTGATGCCCAATCCGTAGGGCCCGTGAAACCCGGCCCGGGCCTTCGCCATCATCGACAGGTCGGGGGCGTTTTCCAGGGCAGAGTCCGGGAAGTGGTCGGTTGGCTTGGCGGGGCGGAAATCGTCGATTTCGGCGTCAAAGACCTCGTAGAATTCGGAGTAGGCGCGCACCTGGTCGTCGGGCAGATGTGGACCGCCCTCGTCGCCAAGGGTCCGCAGGGGCACGTACTTCAGGCCGTGGCACGCCGCGCAGACCTCGGTATAGATTTGCAGGCCACGCTGAAGCTGCATCTGGTCGTAGGACCCGAACGGGCCCTCGAACGAGAACTTGAAATCATGCACATGACCACCGCCACCTGCCGCCAGGGCGGGCGAGGCAAGTCCAAGTGCGGCGATTGCGGAAAGTGTGATCTTACGGATCATTGTCGTTGTTCCTTTCATTCCGCAGGCGCCGACGAAGCGTCGTCGCTTTCGACCGGGTAATGGGCGTCGAAGTCCTCTTCGATCGTCTCGGGCTGAGGCAATGGTTTTTCCATCACGCCCAGAAGCGGCAGGATCACCAGGAAGTAGGCAAACCAGTAAGCCGAAGCGATAAGAGCGAAGGTTGCATAAGGCTCCTCGGCGGGTTGCGCGCCCAGCCATGTCAGAACGACGAAGTCGATCACCAAAAGCCAGAACCACCACTTGAACAGCGGCCGGTACTTGCCCGAGCGCACGCTTGAAGTGTCAAGCCAGGGTGTAAGGGCCATCACGGCAATCGCGCCGAACATGGCCAGAACTCCGAAGAACTTTGCATCAATGATGCCGCCCGTGAAGAAACTGGCGATCTGCACGACCCAGACTTCGCCGGTGAAGGCGCGCAGGATGGCGTAGAACGGCAGGAAATACCATTCGGGCACAATGTGCGCGGGCGTCGAAAGCGGGTTGGCCTCGATATAGTTGTCTGGGTGACCCAGATAGTTCGGCATGAAGCCCACAATGGCGAAGAAGACGGCAAGGATGACGACCAGAGCGAACACGTCCTTGATCACGTAGTAGGGCCAGAACGGCACCGTGTCCTTCTCGGCCTCTTCCTTCGAGCCACGGCGCACCTCGACCCCGGTGGGGTTGTTGTTGCCCGTTGTGTGGAAGGCCCAGATATGCACCGCGACCAGCGCGGCGATCACGAAGGGCAGAAGATAGTGCAGCGAGAAGAAACGGTTCAGCGTTGCGTTGTCCACCGCAGGCCCACCCAAAAGCCAGGTCTGGATCGGCTCGCCGATGAAGGGGATGGCCCCGAACAGGCCGGTGATCACCGTCGCACCCCAGAAGCTCATCTGACCCCAGGGAAGAACATAGCCCATGAAGGCAGTGCCCATCATCAGAACAAAGATCAGAATACCGATGATCCAGGTGATTTCGCGCGGTTCCTTGTAGGACCCATAGTAAAGGCCCCGGAAGATATGCGCATAAACCGCCAGGAAGAACAGCGAGGCGCCGTTCATGTGGACATAGCGCAGCATGTCGCCACCGTTCACGTTGCGCATGATGTGCTCGATCGAAGCAAACGCCATGTCGACATGGGGCGTGTAATGCATGGCCAGAACGATGCCGGTGGCAATCTGCAGGACCAGGCAGAAGGTAAGAACAATGCCCCAGATCCACATCCAGTTCAGGTTCTTGGGTGTGGGGATCATCAGCGTGTCGTACATCAGCCCGACAATGGGCAGACGCCGGTGCAGCCATGTTTCGGCCCCGGTTTTCGGTTCATAGTGATCGTGGGGTATGCCAGCCATCTTTTTCTTCCCTTATCCCAGGATCAGATCATCGCCGTCGAACCGCGCAGGCGGGACGGGAAGGTTTTCGGGGGCCGGTCCTTTGCGGATACGGCCAGCGGTATCGTAGTGCGACCCATGGCAGGGGCAAAACCAGCCGCCGAACTCGCCCGTGTTGCCCTGGGCATCGCCCAGCGGCACGCAGCCAAGGTGGGTGCAGACCCCCATCTGAACCAACCACTCGCCATTTTCGTCAAGCGCCCGGTTCGCATCGGTCGCCTCGGCGCCTTCGGCAATATTGGCGTTTCGCGCATCCGGGTCAGGCAATGCCGAGACATCGACCGCGTTCGCCTCGGCAATTTCGTCTTCGGTCCGGCGACGAATAAACACCGGCTTGCCAAGCCACTTCACGGTTAACTGCGCGCCGGGCTCTAGCTCGGACACATCGACCCGGATCGAGGCCAGGGCCTGCACGTCCGCCGAAGGGTTCATCTGATTGGCCAGCGGCCAGACCGCAGCCCCCACGGCAACGGCGCTTGCGCCCCCGGTGGCATAGTAAAGGAAATCCCGGCGGGTCCCTTCGTGATCATCTGCGTGCGACACGAGCGTCTCCATGCTTTTGGGCCATGGCCCACGACAAGGAACCGGAGCTTGTCCGGCCGATTTTTTCGGTTGATAGCGTTGCGACGCGCGGGCGTCCAGCGGACAATCACGCGCATCTTGCCGCAGAGGGCGAAAAAATCACGTCAGGCCGGAAATAACTGCCACGGAACGGACAAAAGCGCTCGCATCACTTTCCCCGCATCAGATCGGCCAATCGCCCAAGTTCCTGCCCGATCCCGTCTTCAACATGACCCGCCGCGGAAAGCCTGACCGCGTCTTCCTTGTTCTGATTAAGCTTCCAGGTCCCGTCGACCCGCTCGATCCGCAACCGAAATGGCTGAATCGACCGCATCATCTTTTCAAGCACCCCCGGCGTCATCTTGGCCGTTGTCCAGGGCGATTTCGGTGCAAGACGCCCCTCAAAGAATGCCGACTGGCGATCCAGCATGTCTAAAAGCCTGTCGTCGGGCAGTTGCACCAACTCGCCACGCAGATGCACGGCAACATAGTTCCAGGTCGGCACTTGATCAGCGGTGCCGTACCAGTCGGGTGATACATATCCATCCGGCCCCGAAACGGCGATCACCGCCCTGCCCCCGCCCGCACGGGCAATCGGGTTCGAGCGCAACAGATGCAGATCAGCCTCGGACCCGCTTTCGTTCAAAAGAAACGGCACATGCGATATCCACGGCCCGCTTTCCCCGTTCAACGACAGGACACCAAAGGCTCGCTCGCGCGCAAATGCGACATGTCGCGCGGTCTCTTCACGGCGAAATGCGGGGTTGGGGTGCATCAGGCTGCCCGCCTTTCCGGAAATGCCACGGGCGCCTGACCCGGTTGCCACTGAGGGTGTTTCTTCATGATGGCACCAAACCGGTCCGAGGATTTAAAGTCTGCAAGCCAGGACGAAACGCCGGGCCAGGGTTGCGCGTTGAACCAGTCGAGGTCCACATGCGCAAACTGGCGTACAAAGGGCAGAATGGCCATATCCGCAAGCCGGGGCCGGTCACCAAAGAGAAACGCCCGATCCTTTAGACTGCGATCAAGTTGATGCAGAAAAAGACCGGCTTTGTGCTGTTCCGCGCCGATATCGACATCCACGTGGCGTGACGTGTATTTGTAACGATCCAGGGCCGACTTGAAGGGTCCATCCGCCTCTTCGATCAGATCGTAGCCATGGCCGGGCATGGCCAGCCAGTCTTCCGGGTCGTTTTGATTAAGCGCCCATAACATGAGGTCCAGGCTTTCCTCGATCACCCGCCCGTCGGCTTGCAGAACCGGCACCGTGCCTTTGGGAGATGCCTGAAGAAACTCCGCCGGTTTGTCGCGCAGAAGGATTTCGCGCAACTCGACGGTGATCCCGGCACTCTGGACGGCCAATCTGGCCCGCATGGCATAGGGGCAACGCCGGAAACTCCAAAGGATCGGGCGCGTCATGCCAACAGTCGGCCGTCGGCCATTCCGCTGATCTGAACTTCCACGATCTGACCTTCGATCTGAGGGGTCGAAAACTGAACCTCGGCGAATTGCTCGGTCCGCCCCATCGTCGGGCTTTCAGCAAGCACACGATGGCTTTGCCCGATCTGAGCGGTCAGATGCCGCGCCACGGCCTTTTCGCCTGCGCCGCGCAGGCGCGCGGCCCTGTCCTTGATCACCTGCCCGTTCACCTGCGGCATTCGCGCCGCCGGGGTGCCCGGACGCGGGCTGTACGGGAATACATGCAGCCAGGTCAGGTGACACTCGTCGATCAGTTTCACAGAGTTTTCGAACATCTCCTCGGTCTCGGTCGGAAACCCGGCGATGATGTCAGCCCCAAACGTCATATCGGGGCGCAACCGCCGCGCCTCGTCGCAGAATGCGATGGCATCGTCGCGCAGATGGCGGCGTTTCATCCGCTTCAGGATCATGTCATCGCCCGCCTGCAAACTGAGGTGCAAATGCGGCATCAGCCGTGTTTCGTTGGCAATCGCCTCCATCAGGGCGGGATCGGCTTCGATCGAATCGATCGAGGATATCCGCAACCGCGGCAGGTCAGGCACCAGGGTCAGAATGCGGCGCACCAGATCGCCAAGACGAGGCGTTCCCGGCAGGTCCGCACCCCAAGACGTAAGATCGACGCCCGTCAGGACCACTTCGTTGAACCCCCGATCCACCAGCCGTTTGATCTGATCGACAATGACACCTGCGGGAACCGAGCGCGAGTTGCCGCGACCATAGGGAATGATGCAGAACGTGCAGCGATGATCGCAGCCGTTCTGAACTTGAACATAGGCCCTTTGGCGGCCAAAACCGTCGATCAGGTGGCCAGCGGTTTCGGTCACGCTCATGATATCGTCGACTTGCACCGGTTCGGTGTCGCCAATGGCGGCCCGTGACCAGGTTTGGGGTGACATCTTTTCGGTATTGCCCAAAACCAGGTCGACCTCGTCCATGTCGGCGAAACGTTCGGGCTCGGTCTGCGCCGCACAGCCGGTGACAATCACCCTGGATGTCGGGTTTTCCCGCGCAAGGCGCCTGATTTCCTTTTGGCTTTTCCTGACGGCTTCGGCCGTCACGGCGCAAGTATTGACGATCACCGCATCGCCAAGCCCCGCCGCATCCGCCATCTCGCGCATGGCTTCGGATTCATAAAGATTAAGGCGACAGCCCAGGGTCGCGAAAACCGGCAGCTTGCGGTCCATCACATCGCCTCCGGCGAAAAGACGCCATCAAAGACATGGGCCGTCGGTCCGGTCATCCAAACGCCGTCTTCGCGCCAGTCAATCGCGATCCGGCCACCGTCCAGGTCGATCTGAACCTGCTGCCCGGTCAGGCCCCGACGCGCCGCCGCCACGGCCGCCGCACAGGAGGAAGACCCCGACGCCAAAGTCACCCCGACACCGCGTTCCCAGACACGCATCCGCAAGTGGTTGTCCCCGATCAGATGTGCAAATTGCACGTTCGTCTTCTCGGGAAACAGCGGATGGCGTTCGATGGCCGCGCCCTCGCGCTCGATCTCGACAGCCTCGGCATCATTAACGAAGAACGTGCAATGGGGGTTTCCCATGGAGCACGCCACAGGGTCACCCTCGATCGGCAGATGCAGCGTGTCGACGTCCTTGCCAAGCGGGATCTGATCCCACTTCATCAATGGCTGGCCCATGTTCACCCGGGTCAGCCCGTTCCCTGCATCTTCGCAGGTCAGAATGCCCCGATCTGTCCGCAAGGAAAGGCCACTTTGCCCGGTTTCATCCATCAGATAACGCGCAATACAGCGCGTGGCGTTGCCGCAAGCGCCCGAAATCGACCCATCGGCGTTAAAAAAGGTCAAGCGCGCAGCCACGTCCGGGTCGCCTTCGATCACCGCAAGCTGGTCGAACCCAACCCCGCGCCGCCTGTCACCGACGGCACGCGCCAACGCAGCCGTCACCGGCGCCCCGCCCTGACGGCGGTCGATCACGACAAAATCGTTGCCAAGCCCGTGCATTTTCATGAAGGGCCATCCAGATGCGGAATCCATGCTCATCCGCGCGCATATATAGGTCTGCGCGCGCCGAGAAAACCCGCCCTAGCCTTCGGCCCTGACAATGTTGGTGGCAAGCCGCAATTCGCGAGCCCGTTTGGCGGTGATGACCCATAGTTTGTTGTTGGGGACCTGGTAGGCCTGTTCGTTCACACGACTGAATCCCATTTCCCCCCAATACCGGCGGTCGATTTCATAGGAAATCTCTCTGTCGGTCGCGGAATGTAAGCCTAATTCGGCGATTTCCGTCATTTCCCGCTGGCGCCCGGCCACGAAGACATCGACGCAAGCCGAGATGCAACTGACAAGGACAATGGTGTTCATACGACGCGCCTTGATTTCGCGGCCAATCTGGTGCGACGCCAAAAGACTGCCGCCGGGCGACTGCGCGATCACCAATCCCTCTACATCGGCCTGTTCGACCAAAGCCAGAAAACTGAACGAGGTTTCAGCCGTAATTTCCCCATCCAAAACAAGAAATTGACTTCCGTCGCTGGCGGTCTCAACGAAAAGATTACCCCCAACCCCTTTGGCATCATCAGACACCAACAGCCCACCTGTGGGCGCACACCCGGTGATCAGCACGACCGACAAGGCGGCCAGGATAAAGCGTCGCAACATGGGGGGTCCTGTCTTTGGAAGAATGCGAACACCGTGCCCGTGTGGCAACCTGACTGTCAAGCAGGCTCGTTTTGCCCTTGACGGGTCTGAGAGTGCGCATTACCTCGGGCGCTCGAGTGGGCCGTTAGCTCAGTTGGTAGAGCAACTGACTTTTAATCAGTGGGTCGCAGGTTCGAATCCTGCACGGCTCACCACTTCAAACTACTGAAATACAAAGAAATTCTCCGAACAACGGGTCGGCGATTCTCGTCGTTCTAAAAGGTTTTTCAAAGATTGCGCATCAAAGTGGATTCTGATCGTCTTTCGATACGTCAACAGGCCGGATTGCACCCCAGCGGCGATTTCGACGCATTCTGTTCATCGACTTTGGGATCGCACGGGGATTGATCGCGACGTGCGGTCCACATGCATTTCGCACACCGGTCAATGGACAGGCCCCCTCAAGCGGGACAATGTGATCGACGTCGTGCAAAACTCCCGTCAATTCAGTCAGAGTCTCAGCTTGCAAATAGATTTCCAGTACCTGCCGCCGCTCGCATTCACTTTGCGATTTCGGCAATGTCGTTGGCGCGTTGCAATTCGCGGATGTAAGTGACGATCATCTGAACGTCTCCGCGCGTCAAACCTTCAACCGGCGGCATGTCTCCAAACGTCCTATGGTGACCGCGCACCTCGTTGGCGACGGCGCGCTGAAACGCTTCATCCCCATGGTGCGAGGGTTCGTAGATCACGTGTACCAACGGAGGAGCCACTTCGAGTTGGCCCACCGCATTCACGCCATGGAACGACGACAGTGACAATGTCTTAAGTAGGTTCGCTTGGTGATTGTGAAACCTGTACCTTTGGCCCAACAAAAAACCAGTAGGCAAGTGCCGTAACGCCAATGAGAATGAAGGCAACCTGTACTGCGCGCATGCAGGATTCCTGTTGTTTTTCCCTTTTTTGCGGCTTTCAGTGGGTGGAAGGACAAACAGCAAATCCTGCCACTTTGGAAAGCATCCGGACGGCCATCACATCCATCATTAGATTCTCGGTCACCGAAACAAATCCTGGTGGCACGTTGTTGTTGGAACCAACGTAAGAACGTTGTGCAACGGGCAAGCGGACCTTGGCGAGATCATCGTGAACAACGAATTTGTCCCGCTTTGCGGTCATTGATCTTGACTGGCTCGAAGATCCACCGAACGGGACGACACTGACATTGGGCGCAAACAGTTTCGAGGTCCTTAGTGCTTGCCAATCAGCGCCCAATTTGGGTTTGTGGCTCGGTGTGTTGCGTGGCGAAAGCGTTTGCGGCATGAACGCCTTCATAGCCACCCATCGAACGATTTCGTGTCTGTTTCGCCGATTTCTTCGGTGCAGACCCAAAATCCACGGCCAAATTCTCTCAATCGTTCCACAAACCGGCGCTTCGCCTGTTCTTTGATCTCAGCGTAGTCTGTTTTGGTTTCGTTGTTTTCTGTGATGAAGGACATGGTGACCTCATTGCGTTGGTTGATGAAACAAACGTAAGCTGGCCCCAGATCCTTTGCTTTAAGGTGCCAATGTTTTTCCCTTGCTGCAGTCTTAATTTTGCTTGCGAAAGGCTTGCTGGCAGATGAAATATGGGTTTTCCGGGTTCTCAGTGGACACCGAGCTGAGAGAGCTATCTGATCAAGGTGGTCTGATCGCTTTGCAGCCTCAAGCCTTTGCGCTTTTGGTATTTCTGATCGAGAATTCGGATCGTGTCGTCACCAAAGACGAGATTTTCGAGGCTGTCTGGCAAGATCGGATCGTCGGAGACGGGACGCTCAACGCTCGCATCAACGCCATTCGGTCAGCAGTGGGGGATGATGGGACTCGGCAAGAGGTCATCAAAACTCTGCCGCGGCAGGGGTTCCGGTTCATTGCACGCCTTGGTGATCCAGCCGATGCCACGACGACACCGGTTCAAGCTGCAACAAAGTCTGTGGCTGTTCTGCCCTTTACCGATATCGGAGATGATCCCGAGCAAGGTTATTTTGCCGACGGTCTGACCGAAGACCTGATTACCGATCTCGCAAAGGTTCCTGATCTTTTTGTCATCGCGCGCAACACCTCATTCTCTTACAAGGGTTCGCCCAAGAGCATGGTTGAAATTGGCCAGGAGACGGGCGTGGCGCATGTTTTAGAGGGGTCAGTGCGCCGCGCAGGAGGTCGGATCAGGATCAACGCCCAATTGGTTGCGACTGAGACAGGCGGATCGGTTTGGGCCGAGCGCTATGATCGAGAATTTGATGATATTTTTTCGGTCCAAGATGAAATCACCAAAAAAATCACGACCGCCATGAAGGCGAGCCTGATTTCTGAAATGGGCCGGTCCACTGACAACTCGGAAGCGTATGAACTAAGCTTGAAAGCGCGCGCACTGTTCTTTCAGTTTACGCCTGAGGCCAACCGCGAGTGTATTCGCCTGTTGGATCGTGCCATAGAACTGGACCCCGATTTCGCCGAAGCTTGGGCCGGTTTAGTGTTCCCTTATCAGAGCGGATACTCGTTCGCCTGGCCGGGATATGAAGACGGCGTAGAGATCGCGCAGATCAAGGCGCGCCGGGCAGTCAAAATGGGGCCGCAGCTTGCGCTCACACATTGCCGCTTGGGCTGGGTTTCCACGATTATTGGGGACCATAAACTGGCACTAGAAGAGTTCGAGCGGGCGACTGAACTGGAGCCTAACAATGCTGATCCCTACGTGTGGTATTGCGATGCCCTAAACTTTGCGGGGTTTCCGGAGCGTGCGATTCCCATGGGCGAAGCCGCACTTCGCTTTGATCCCGTCGCGCCGCCAAATGTCCTGCATCACCTCGCGCACGCACATTTCCTGCTGGGAAATCTGGAAGAGGCCAAGGCGCTGGAACTGCGTGCCGCAGAACTGGTGCCGTTCTTTCCTCCGACCCGTTTGAATCTTGCCGCAACCTTCTTTGAATTGGGGGATATTGAAGCTGCGAAATCTCAGATCGCCACGCTGCTTGGATATGAGGAAGGGTTTTCACTGGCACGCTTTTGGGATCGATATCCCTACGCCAACGAAAAGCAGCAAGAACGCATCGCAACTGCTCTGAATGCCGCGGGCTTGACGTAGCCTGAAGACGTTAACAGAACGATGCGCAAGATTTGCTTCGGCAAGCCATTCGGGCGTTCGCACCGACCGGTGCGATCTCACGTTTTGGGCTGATCTTGTTGAATGAGGACGCAGGCTCACCGGTACGTCCGGAATACACTGATTGTGACCGCACCGTACTGCCGATGCCCAAAAAGCCCGCGTCGCAAAGACATTGGCCTAAGGCGGCGGCGGAGCTCCGTGATTTCACCGGTGCATCAGGTTGTGCCCAAGTTAGAAGATAAGTTCCCTCGTCTTGACTAATTTAACGGGATAGACCCCCTATTTCTTCGAAAACACTATCAAAACTTTGAAATGGCATTGAAAAGTTGTGCCAATGTCGCGCGGCAATGCCCGGAGAATTGTCATGAAATCACGAACCAAGGTCGTTGTCATCGGGGGCGGTATCGCGGGCTGTTCGACGCTTTATCACCTGACCGAAGAAGGCTGGTCTGATGTGGTTCTGATCGAGAGGGACGAGTTGACGTCGGGCACGACCTGGCACTCGGCCGCACAGGTGACAAATTTTGGTGTGAACCAGACGATGGTCGGGTTGAAAACGCATTCCGTCAATCTTTACAAAAGGCTGCGCGATGACCCCGACTATCCCGTGGGCTATCACCACGGTGACGGCGGCATTCGGCTGGCAAATACCGAAGCGCAGATGCAGGGCTATCGTCACTTTGCCTCAATGGCGCGCGGCATGAATGTCGAATTCGAGGTGATCGACGCGGATGAATGCGCCAAGCGTCACCCCTTGATCTCGACCGAAAACCTGCTTGGCGGTCTTTGGGACGGTGAAGACGGCGATATCGACCCGGCTCAGCTTTGTCAGGCGCTGGCCTTCCATGCCCGAAATGCGGGGGCCGAGGTGTACCGTCATACCAACGTCACTGCCCTGACGCAGCACAGCGATGACACCTGGACGGTCGAAACCGACAAAGGCAGCATTGATGCCGATATTGTCGTAAACGCCTGCGGATATCGGGTGAATGAAGTCGGTGCGATGATGGGGGTGCATCATCCGGTTGCAGCGATGGAGCACCAGTATTTCGTCACCGAGGATATCCCCGCGATCATCGAGGCCGGGCACCGCATGCCGCTTCTGCGCTGCCCGATATCCGACTATTACGCGCGCCAGGAAAAGAACGGCCTGCTGGTCGGGTTCTATGAACAGGACTGCAAGACCTGGGGGATGGACGGGATCAGCCCCGGCTTCGCCAATGACCTTTGCCCCGACGATCTGGACCGCGTCATGGATGTGTTGGAAAGCTCCTTCGAACGCATGCCCGCCCTGACGGAAGTCGGGATCAAGCGCATTGTGAACGGGCCGATCACCTACACCATCGACGGAGCGCCCTTGGTGGGGCCGGTCCCCGGAAAACGAAATGCCTTTTGCATCATCGGCCTGAGGGCGGGTGTTGGCGAAGGCGGCGGCCAAGGCTGGCTTTTGGCGCAGCAGATCGTGCATGGCGAAGCCTGCTATGACACCTGGTGCCTCGATCCGCGGCGGTTTACCGGGCATGCGAATGTGGAACTGACCGCTTTGAAGGCGGTCGAAGATTACCAGAACGAATTTCGCTTCCACTTCCCGCACGAACACCGCCCCGCTGGCCGACCTGCCAAGACCACACCGCTCACGCCAATACTCGCCGCCGAAGGGGCCGAGTTTACGGTGATTAATGGTTGGGAGCGGGTTGACTACATCAAGCCCACGCCTGACTTCCATCCTTCGCTGACGTTCGACTTCGACGCAACCTTCGATATCGTCGCCGCCGAAGTTCAGAATGTGCAAGAGAATGTGGGTCTGTGCGAAGTCAACGGTTTCAACCGGTTCGAGATCACGGGTGCGGATCGCCACGGCTTCCTCGACCGGATGTTCTGCGGCACGGTCACGAAACGGGACGGGCGCGTCAGCCTTGGCTATTTGTTGAATGCTCAAGGCATGGTCAAATGCGAGGCGACCGTGGCCAATCTGCCAGCGTCCGACCGAGGGCCCGCGCGGATCTGTTACGGGTCCGCCGCCGCCGCCGAGTATCATGACATGGATTGGTTGACGTCACATGTGAGGGACGGCGAAGATGTCCAAATTCGCAGTTTGACCAACGATCAGACCATTCTGGTTCTGGCAGGCCCAAATGCGCGCGACGTGCTGTCGGCCTGTGCGCGCGGCGATTGGTCAAAGGATAACTTTCCCTGGCTTTCAGTACGCGAATGCTACGTCGGTTTCGCGCCCGCCACGGTCCTCGGCGTCAGCTTTTCCGGCGAACTGGCCTATGAGATTCATGTGCCCAATGCATCTCTCTATGCCGCCTATCTGGCGCTTTGCGAAGCGGGCAAGGCCCATGGGATGCGGTTGTTCGGAGCCCGTGCCGTGGAGTCCATGCGGATGGAAAAGGGCTTTTTGCACTGGAAGGCCGATCTGATCACCGAATACGATCCGTTCGAGAGTGGATTGAGTCGGTTCGTCAAACTGGACAAGCCCACATTCATCGGGCGCGACGCGCTGATCGCGCGCAAGGACGCGGGTCCTTGCGGACGACTTGTGGCCCTTGAAATCGACACTGCGCGGGCGCCTGCCCACGGGGGCGCGTCGTTGATGAAAGATGGAAGTGTTGTTGGCACGATCACCTCGGGCGACTGGGGGCATCGCGTGGGCAAGAACCTGGCCTATGCTTTTGTAAATCCAGAATTTTCCGGGGTCGGGTCGGTAATGCAGCTTGATCTGTGCGGCGACATGATCCCGGCTCAGGTCATTGCGCCATCGCCCTATGACCCAGATTTCGCGCGTATGCGGTCATGAAGCAAGTTGGTCAGGAACCCCGAAGGGTCCACACCAGAAGCAACAAGATCAGTCGATCCAGCCGTTCAAAATGTCCATGTTGTCAGCGACGCATGTTTCGCCCACGTCCTGCGTCACCCCGAGATCCTCCGCGGCGATCTGATGGCCCTGGAAGCCAAGGGAGGCGATGGTCGATGAACTGAAGGCGTCAACCACCGGCGGACTGCCAAGCGTGGTCAGAAGGTTGAAAACGGAATCAACCAACCCCGACAAACAGGATCCGGGTTCACTGCTTATTCTTTCGATACACCTCGAATACGGCGGCCGCGTCATAAATCTCGGGTTCGTTTTCGAGAGCCGTTTGGTAAAGCGCATCGACCGCGTCGAACAGCGGAACTCTCATCCCGAGAGCACGCAGGTTGTCGCCGATGACCGACAGGTCCTTTTCGAACATCTTCAGGCTGGCTGTCGGTGGATCGTAGTCGCCAGACATCATCAGCGGCATTCTAAGATCGGACATTTTGGATTGTCCGGCGCCGGAAGACAGCATGTCGTACGTTGTTTGGCGGTCAAGACCAAGCGCGTCAGAATAGGCTAGCGTTTCGGCGGCGGCGGTGTTGTGCAGCACAACGGCGTGATTTGCGACGAACTTCAGACGGCTGCCCATGCCGAAGGCGCCGGCCTCGATCACCTTCTTGGTGAAATGCGCCATGAGAGGCCGGGCTTGGGCGATAGCCTTGCTGCTGCCCGAGGCCATCATCACGATGTCGGCACGGCGCGCCTGAGCCCCCGTACCGCTAACCGGGCAATCCAGAAGGTGAATCCCCTTGGAATTCAACAACTCATGCGCAGCTTCCTTGTCAGCCAATGTGAATGTTCCGGTTTCAAGGACGATCTGACCGGGCTGAAGCAAATCCGCCAATCTGGCGCAAACCTCGTGAAGCACGACGGGCGAAACCAGCGACAGGATCACAAGATCGCATTCAGCAAGCCAGGCGCCGGTCGTCTCATGCCCGGTGCCGCCGAGATCGGTCAGCCTCTGGCGCGCGTCTGGCAACGGGTCGGCTCCTGCGACATCGACACCGCCCGCGATCAGGTTTTTCGCATAGGCGGTGCCCATGATGCCCAGGCCGATTATTCCGACGTGCGCCATGTTCAGACACCAAGCTGATAAGTGGCGGGCACCCAGCGATAACTTGCACCCTCACGCTCGACATAGCCGACCGCCGGGAACGGCATATGATGACCGACCACAAGGACACCGCTGTCCGCTACCTCGGCCAAAACGCGGTTGCGGGTGGCAATCGCCATCTCCTTGTCGTCATCGAAGCTTACCTTGCTTTCGGGATGCCCAACCGAGAATACATAGTGGTTGGCAACGTCCGACCAGATCAGCGCTTGCTTTCCGGCGCTTTCGACACGGACCATCAGGTGGCCAGCCGAATGCCCGAAAGCTGCTTCGACCGTGACGCCGGGCGCGATCTCTTCACGATCCTCCAGAAACCGGAATTTTTCCTTTAAGGGGGCCACGATCTTCAAGAACATCTCGCGATTTTCGGCGCGCTGAGGCGGAATCTCGTCACCCGCTTCCCAAGCATCGAACTCGCGACGTCCGATCATCAATTGCGCGTTTGGAAAAGCAAGGTCACCGTCCTCCCAGATCCCGCCGATATGGTCGGGGTGCACATGGGTCAGAACAACGACGTCGACGTTTTCGGGCGCATAGCCCGCATCGGCAAGTCTTGCACGCAGAAACCCGGCGCCGCTTTCCCGCCGGTAGTGGCCACAGCCCGTATCAATCAGAACAAGCGTGTCGCCGGTGTTCACCAGTACCGGAACGAAGTTGTTTTCCAGCTTGTCGGTCGGGAGATTCGCAGCCCGCGCGATCGTGGCGATTTCGTCGTCGCTTTCGTCCAGAAGGAAGGGCGGGCTGATTCCCATGCTTGTCGACCCGTCAAGAATTGATGTGATTTCCGTTTCGCCCAAAACGAAGCGATGAACGGGTGAACGCAGCGGCCCAAGCATGGTGGCAGTCACTTTTACTTCCTCTTGTTGTGGCACTCAGCCTAGTTGGCGGGCCCTAGCTGGAGATGGCACTGTTGACGCGCGGCATGACCTGTTCGGCGGCCAGGATCATCGAGCGTCGGCCCAGATCGTAGTCCGTCCAGTCGTGGCCAGCATAGACCAAGTGTCCAAAGTCGCCGATCTCTTCGCGGAAGGCCAGGATCTGGTCCGCGACAGAGGCGGGATCACCGTGGATCACAAGTCGATCCAGCACATAGTCCAGCGTTACCTCGCTGTCGTCCATGCTTTGGTCTTCCTTGAACAGGTTCGCACGCCCCCCTTTGATCAACTTGGACAGCAGCTGCGAATAATACAATACATAGGGGCTTCCGGGGTCGCGCGCATAGGCGCGCGCTGTCGCGGCATCCTCGGCGACGCAGATGTTTTTGGCCACACGCCAATTCGCAACATCGACAGGACGGCCGCCCTGCTCGCAACCTTCGACATAATTTGGCCAGTGGGTGGCGACCCATCTGGGCAGAAGGAAGTTGGCTGAAATCGGATCCCAACCGCGCGCCGCCATCGCGGTCACACCCTTCGAAAACGGCGCGACGGCAGTTCCGACAATGGGCGGATGCGGATCCTGGTAGGGCTTCGGAATAATCCCCTGCCCAATCTCCGGCATCATGGTTTTTTCGGTCGAGACTTCGTAGAAATCACCTTTGAGGTTGTAAGGCGCATCGCCCGCCCAGATCTCCAGCACCATGTTGATACATTCGACAAACATGGCGTTCCGGTCGCGATCCAGATTGCCAAAGACCTCGGCGTCCGACAACAAGCCACCGGGCGAGATCCCGAAATTGAAGCGCCCTTCAAGCATGTGATCCAGCATCGCAATCTCGGCGGCCACCCGGGCGGGGTGCGAGTTTGGCAGGTTCACGGTACCCGTTCCAAGGCGGATATTCTTCGTCTCGTAAGCAAGGCTGGCCATGAAGGCGACGGTCGAAGTGATGACCTCGGCCAAATCGGTAGAGTGTTCGCCGCAATACCCTTCTGCATAGCCCAATTCATCGGCCAGAATGAACGCCTCGCGGTCCTCGCGGATGCTTTGGGAAATCGGCTTGCCCAACGGGTGGATCGGCATCGTAAAAAAAGAAAGTTCCATCGGGCCCTCCGAACGAATTCATTCCCCGGTTTATCCCTCAGGGGCGAGTCGGACGAAAAATGATGGTTGCTCATGGCCCCTATCAGGTTTCCCGATGGTCATTGCTAACCAAGTTCGTCAAGCGCCGCGACAAGCTCGTCCATGAGAAAGCTGTAAAACGCCTGGCCAGCATCGGACAGAGGTTGCGACATTGGCTCGATCCGCAAGTAGTCGACGGAAAGGCGCGGCCCTATGATCGGGACAACCCGGCGTGGCCCGCCCTTTATATCCGGCAGGCAAAGAATGCCCGGCAGGATCGTGGCCCAATTCGACCGCGCGACCAGATCAAGCGTCGTGAACATTGAATCGAGTTCCATCAGGCGGCCCGTTTCGATGTTGTTGGCTGACATGTACTGATCGATCCTGCGGCGCCGGACGTTTTCCGGACTGGGCAGGACAAGGTTCAATGGGGGCAAATCCGCCAGGTGGACCGGCCCGTCGAGCCCGATATCGCTTTCGCTTGAGACAACCAAATATTCTTGATCCGCGCCCATCAGGCTGGCGCGCAAGCGAACATCGGCATCGAAAGCGGGGACAACGGCGAAATCCAATTCACCGGCCAGGACCTGCCGCGACAGTTCGCCGGAATAGGCCTCGCGTACGGCTACTCTGACATTGGGGTATTCCTGCGCGAAATGGATAAGCGCGGGGCCAAGGACCGAGCGTGTAAAGGTGGGCATCAGCCCGACCGTCACTTGCCCCGTCACCTCACCCGACAAAGCCAGCAAATTCGCTTCGGCTTCAGTCGCGGCATGCAAAACGCGCACGGCATCGCGGTAGAATTGCCTGCCTGCTTCGGTTGGGGTGACACCCGTCGAACTTCGGTTCAGCAGTTGCACGTTATAGCGATCTTCAAGCTGGCGGACATGTGTGGACAGGCCGGATTGAGTGGCGTTCACGCGCTGTGCCCCTGCCGAGAACGACCCCTCTTCAAAGACGGCCACGAAGTATTTCAAGTGCTGTAATTTCACGTGGACCCGTCCAGTTCTTGCTTTGGTATCAGAATTTCGGATCGATATTATCGCCATTTATTAGTTTTTGAATACCCCTAGTTCGCTATCTATGGTGCTGCGAACAGGAGTTTCCGATGAACATGCACAGTGCCTATCCAACGCCAATCGAGCCCCGCGAGCTTCGAGACGTACTGGGTAATTTCGCCACCGGAGTCGCTGTAATCGCTACTTGCGGCGAGGAAGGCCAGCCTCTGGGGCTTGCCGTGAACTCGTTTGCGTCGGTATCGCTGGACCCAGCCGAAATCCTTTGGAGCATCGTTTCGAATGCCCCGTCGCGCCCGGCATTCGAGCGTCACGGGGCCTTTGCCGTGAACATCATGCCGGAAGATCTCAAAGAGCAAACCCTGCGGTTCGCCGAGCCGGTTGAAGACAAGTTTGAAGGCGTCGAATGGAAAAGAGGGTGGCGCGAAGTTCCTGTTCTGCAAGAAGCGCTTGCGACGCTGGAATGTGACGTGAAGCAGATGATGCCCTGCGGCGATCACCATATTGTCGTTGGCTCGGTTCGGGCCATCGACCGCCGCGACGGCAACCCGCTGGTCTTTTTCCGCGGTCAATTCACTTCCCTTGGATCCACCCTTTGACGACACCTGCCAGCGACCGCCCGCTTCGGATCGCCATCGCCGGTTTTGGCTGGTGGGGGCGACATATCGCCAAACGCCTTCAAGGGCATACAGGCTTTGCCGTCGCTGCCGTTGTTGAAACCGAAGTAGCGGCGCACAAGGATATCCGCTCTGAAGGGTTGGAACCCTTGGACGATCTGGCCGCTGCATTGGCGCGCGACGATGTGGATGCGGTGATCCTGACCACGCCCAATCCCTTGCACGAAGAACAGGTGACGGCCTGTGCCAAAGCCGGAAAGCATGTCTTTTGCGAAAAGCCCCTGGGCCTGACCGCGGCCAGTGCGCGCCGGTCTGTGGCTGCTGTTGAAGCGGCGGGTGTGCAGCTTGGTATCGGGCACGAGCGCCGGTTCGAGCCCGCCATGGTCGCCTTGAAGAAGGCTATCGAGGGCCATGAGCTGGGTACGATCATGCACGCGGAAGCTGCCTGGTCGCACGACAAGCTGATCGGCGTGCCAAAAGGCGACTGGCGGACGTCCAAGGCTGTGTCACCCGCTGCGGGAATGACGGCCATGGGCATTCATCTGACCGATCTCTATATCTCTTACTTTGGACGGGTTCAGACGGTGCAGGCGATGACTTCCAGCCGTTCGCTGGGCTGGGAAACCGGCGACGTGGTCACCGTTCAACTTGGGTTTGAAGAAGGCATGACCGCAACGCTTTCGGCGGTGCTGCACACGCCGCATTTCATTAGGATGCACGTCTTTGGAACCAAGCGCTGGATCGAAATCCTGAACGAAAGCCATCCCGATACGCCGGGTGGCAAGGTGACTTATATCGTCGCCGAAACGGGTCAGGACATTGTCCAGAAGGAATTCGCCTGGGAAGACGCGGTGGTGCACAACCTCGAGGCTTTTGCCGCCGCGATTGCGGGCAAAGCCCCCTACCCCTTCACGCCCGAGCAGATGGTACACAACATCGAGGTATTGGAGGCCATCGCCCTGTCAGCCGAGGATCGCCGCACCGTCGAGGTTTCCGAGTTGTGACCGCCTCTCAGACCTTATCGCCCGAGGACAGATGAGGTACGGTTTCGCCGGTTTCCGTAAAGGTGCGCGTGACGTGTGCCGCGGCATATATCCAGAGGATCTTCAAAGGGCCTTCGCCGATGTTAAGAAATCGGTGCGGCATGTCCTTTGGGATAAAGCTGGTGTCCATCGGGCCAAGCTCGGTCTGGACGCCTGCAACCTCGGCCATTGCCCGGCCTTCCAGGACGGTGACCTGTTCGTCGCAATTGTGGCTGTGCATCGGCGCTTTCATACCGGCAGGAAACTCCGTCGTGCCCGTGGTAAATGGTGGATTGTCAACACGTTCGCGCCCGATCATCAGGCGGGTTTCCACGCCGTCGCCGCGCGCGAAGGGCGAAATCGAGGAATACGGAACAATGGCTTCAGTGCTCATGAAGTGTCTCCGGGCGTTGGCTGTTAAAGGGGAGTGAATGGGAAATGACCGACAAGCGCAACGTTAAAGCGGACAGGCTTCGCGCCTTCATTGCTTCGGCTTTTCGCGCGTGTGGAATGCCCGAGCATCATGCCGCCCGGATGGGCGAGTTGATGGCCGAGGCCGATATCGGCGGGCAGGATGGCCATGGGGTTTTTCGCCTTCCGATGTACATCAGGCGCATTCAAGCGGGCGGCATGTCGGTTGATCCCAAGATCAAGGTGATCTCGGAACGGACCGCAACGGCGCTTTTGGACGGCGGGAACGGGCCCGGCCATTTGGTTATGTCGCGCGCGGCTGAACTGGCGGGCGAGAAGGCAAGAACCACGGGCGTTGCCTGGGTGGGAGCGCGCCATTCGAACCATGCGGGTCCGGCGTTTCTGTACGCGCGGATGCCACTGGCCGAAAACATGATCGGTCTCTATGTGGCCGTCGGCAGCGCCAACCACATGCCACCCTGGGGCGGGACGGATTTGCTGTTGTCGACCAATCCGATTTCGGTGGCTATCCCCTCGAACTCCCAGCCGGATATCGTTCTGGACATGGCCACCACGGTCGCGGCCTACGGCAAGGTCAAGACAGCCGCCGACCGGGGCGAAACAATGCCCGAGGGTTGGATGATCGACAAACAGGGTCAGTCACTGACCGATCCATCGCGGTCTGGCGAAGGCCTGTTATTGCCGATTGGCGGGCCGAAGGGATACGGGCTGTCGCTGATCTTCGGGCTTTTGGCCGGCACGCTGAACGGCGCGGCCTTCGGCAAGGACGTTGTCGATTTCAATGCCGATCCGAAAGCGATCACCAACACCGGTCATTTCGTCATCGCGCTGGACATTGCGGCCTTTGCGGATGTGGATGAGTTCAAGCGCCAGATCGACGGGATATGGGACCAGATGAAATCTTCGGTCCTTTTGCCCGGTTTCGAAGACATACGTTTGCCGGGCGAACGTCTGGCAGCGACCAGTGCCGAACATCTGGCGAACGGCATCCCCATCCCCTCAGCTTTGCGAGATCGGCTGGATGCCTTGGCCGAAAATCTGGGGATCGAGCGGCTTTGAAGGATCAAGCGGCCTCTTGCCAAAGGCTGCCGTTGATCGTCCAGATCTCGATCACTTCGCTGCCCGACTGACGCAGCATCATCGCGACCGCGCAGTGCTGGCTTAGCTTGGTGACGATCTCGTTGATGTTCTCAGGGTGCCCGGTCATCGTTGCGTTGATATTGATGATGACCTTTGGGAAAGGCACGTCAATCGGCTTGATAAGCCGGGTGCCGTGGCTGTCCATCGTGGTGACGATGTCGATTTCCATGTCCTCGATCACCACGTCGTTGGCCTTGGCGAGCTTGTTCGAGATCACATGGGTACAGCCCGCCAGACCGGCAAACACCATCTCAACCGGCATCGGGCCTTCATTGGTACCGCCCCTTTCGATGGGTTCGTCGATGATAATGTCCACGTCGCGCGAGCGGGCGTGAGACTTGGTCGATGTTTCCTGCCGGGCAAGGGTGCGGAAGGTCCAGATGGGTTTTTCTTTGATGGCCATTCTGATGCTCCGATCGAGGCGTGCTGGGCAGCACGAGGCCGCCCAGCAGAATTGGTTTACTTCGCGATGTCAGCAACCAGCTCTTTGTAGGCACCGTTCTGATCGGCCCGCATCATCTGGTACTTGTCACCACCGATGTAATCGGTGTTTTCGCCCAGACGGCCCATCATGCGGTTGTAGGTCTTGTCTTCCTGCAAGGCCGTGAAAGCTTCGCCCAATTTGGCGAGCACGTCGTCCGGGGTGCCCGCAGGGGCCAGAACAACGCGATGCATGAAGCCAACGTCGCCGCCGATGCCGACTTCGGCAAAGCTTGGAACGTCATCGTATATGCGCTCGTCACCGGCAGTGGCCAGAACCTTCACTTTACCCGAAGACACCAGCGAGGAAAGTGTCGAAGGGAAGCCCATGGTCACATCTGCATCGCCAGAAAGCAGCGCCTGCATGGCCGGTCCGCCACCCTGGAAGGGCACGAGGTTGAAGGTTGAGTCGGTGGCCTTCATGATCTGGGCTGCAGGCACGAAGAGAGCGCCCCAATTGCCCGAGTGCGCCATGTCGATACCACCGGGATTGGCCTTGGCTGCGGCTATGAGTTCATCGAAGCTGTTGTATTCGCTATCGCCGCGCACGACGACAGCTATCGGCGCATAGTTGACGCGAGCTACCGGTACGAAGTCCGCATTCGGATCATAAGGCAGGTTTTCAACGTGCTGTTGCAGCATGTCTATATAGTTGTGCGAAAACAAAAGAGTATAACCATCAGCCGCGGCATTCGCCACCTCTTGCGTGCCCTTCTGGCCTCCGGCACCAGGGCTGAGACGCACGATCATCGCCTGATTCAGATAGGTTGGAATGATCGAGGTAATCACCCGCGCATTCAGGTCATGCGAACCGCCAGCACCCAGCGGGATCACCAGTGTGATCGGCTTTTCCGGGTACTCGGCGTAGACCGCGGTGCCCAATCCGAGGGTGGCAACAAGTGCTGCCCCAAGGGTTCTTTTCAGTGATTTCAAAAACATATCTTCCTCCTAGGTTGGATCTGTTGATTTGCCGCCCTTCTAAACCGTGGCGGATTTCATTCGACGCCAAAGGGTATAGCCAATGATCGGCGTCGCGATCAGGACTGCGACCATGCCCAGTCTTTCCGTGAACATAAAATTGAAAGGGGTGTTGCCCGCCATCGCGACCGTTTGGCCGAAGGCGTATTCCAGTGGCCCGCCAAGGATAAAACCCATGACCATGGGCATCACATCGAAACGCGCCGCCCGCGCCAAAAGGCCAAAGAGCCCGAAACCTACCAGCATCAGGATGTCTGTGGTGTCTGAGCGGAAAACATAAGCGCCGGCGAAGGCGAACATGATGACGATGGGCACAAGAAGCCCGGTTTTGATGGTGACGATGCGCGCAAAGAATGGGATCGAAAGGTAGCCGATGACAATGAACATCAAGTTCGCCAATACCATGGCGACAAGAATGCCGAAGACGATTGTGCCTTGTTCTTCAAAGAGTTGCGGACCGGGCCTCAACCCTTGCGCCACGAAGGCTCCCAAGAGGATCGCAGTGACATTGTCGCCAGGAATACCCAGCGTTAGGAGCGGCACAAGCGTTGGGCCATTGACGGCGTTGTTGGCGGCTTCGGCGGCGGCGACGCCTTCGACTTCGCCCTCGCCGAAGGTTTCGGGGTGGGTCGAGGCGTTCTTGGCCGCTGAATAGCCCATCATCGCCGCCACCACCTGCCCGAGCCCCGGCACAATACCGATCACTGTACCAATGAAGGTCGAGCGGCGGATAGTTGGGATGCATCGGTTGAATTCGGCCCTTGTGAGCCGATGGCCGACGAGTTTGGCGAAATCCTGCGCTTTCTGACTGCGCATCACGGCGTAAACCATTTCGGGCAACGCAAAGACCCCGATCAGCATTGGCAAAAGGGGGATGCCGGACTTCAGCTCGAAGATACCAAAGGTAAAGCGTTCGACGCCGCCGATAGGATCGGTTCCGATCTGTGCCAGCCAGAGGCCGAACAGCATCATGACCATACCTTTCAACGGGTTACTGGCAGATGTTGACACGATGATGACGAGGCTCATCAACAGGACGGCGAAAAGCTCGGGCGGACCGAACTGCATCACCAAAAGTGCGATGGGAAAGATCATTACGATGGTGAAAATGTCGCTGAATGTATCTCCGATGACCGAGGCGAATAGCGCCATGTCAAGCGCTTTGCGGCTTTCGCCCTTCTGGGTCAGTTTGTAGCCGTCGATCGAGGTGGCAACGGCGGCCCCGGTTCCTGGCATCGAGACAAGGATTGCTGGGATCGAGCCCCCGAAAATACCGCCCTTGTAGACACCCAGAAGGAACGGGATGCCGACCAGTGGATCGAGAAAGAACGACAGCGGCAACAGGATTGCCATGGCCATCAGGGTTGTGAACCCTGGCAAGGCACCGACCAGCATGCCCGAGAACAGACCGACCGCGATCATCAAAAGCGTGTCGAAGCGAAACGCCATTAGTGCGCCTTCGGCGAACTGCTCAATCATTGAGAGACCTCGGGCGCGCTAGCGAAGAGTTCGAATATCCGCGCGTAGAAGAATTCGATCGAACTGAGCTCTGGAAGCGAAACCGCCAGCCCGCGTGTAGAGACCAGGTAAAGGCCAATCGGGCAGATGACTGAAACGGCGCAGATCTGCAGTATCGAGCGGTTTCCAGAGATGCAGGCGACAGCGGCCATGGACAGCGCGGACGAGATCAAGAAACCTAAGGGTGCCATGGTGAGCGCATAAAAGAACATCACCCCGAACAGCAGAACGATGCGGCCCAATGCACCATCCTCAAAGGTTTTGCTATGTTCCGCCAAAAGCGAACGGCGGAGCGAATAGAGCAAAAGGCAAGCCATGATCGCCATTGCCCCAAGCACAAGGCTTGGAAAAAGCGACGGCGGAATGGCTGTGAGAGACCGCCCGAACAGCACCTTGGGTTCGGCGACCAGAAACGACATGAATGCCAGTCCAAGAATGCCCAACAGCGCAAGCCCGCCCGCCAGCCAGGCTTCGGCGGTGATATTCTTTATGATCTTCACGCCGCAATCATCCGAAAATATTGCCCCTGTTGAAGATGCGCTGCGAAAAGGAAGCGGTGCCAATGCACGGTTGTTCGCAACAGGGCTCATTGCCCTGTTCGTTGCCACGTTGTATTGGCCTCTCCCCCCAGTTTCTTTTTTGTATTAAAGAGATAGAACAGCCCCCTGTCACCGGGAATTACGTTTCGTGATGGGTGTTAGTGGCTAATGTGAAGGCCCGGATGGGTATTCGGGTTTGACCTTTCGGTCTTGGGTCGCGACAAGGGAATAGCCGCAAGACAACCTGGGGCGGGATCGCGTGACAAGTGAAATCCTGAACATCATCGCGCCCGTTTTCGTCGTCGCCGGGATCGGATTTTTCCTTGAATATCGGGCGATTGGCTTTCATTCGGAAAGCCTGAGCCGACTTGCCATGTTGATTGGGACGCCGTCTTTGGTGTTCTCGTCCTTGACCAGCACAACCTTGCCGGATGACTCGCTTTTGCGGATCGTTGTGATTTCCTTTGCCGCAGTCCTCTTGGGCGGCTGTTTGGCGGGGCTTGCCCTGATTGTATTGCGCCAGCCCTGGCGGACGTTTCTGTCGTCGCTGTCTCTTCCGAATGCGGGAAATGCGGGGTTGCCGTTAGTCTTTTTCGCCTTTGCCGAGCCGGGGCTGGCCATCGGGGCGGCATTTTTCTTTATAATCGCGCTGGTGCAATACACGGTAGTTCCAGCCATCATGTCGGGGGATCCGGGGCTTCGCAAGTTGGTGCGCGAGCCCCTGGTCTGGTCCATTTTTGCGGTGGCATTTTTCCGTGTCACTGACCTGGCCATCCCGCAGGTTGTGGCTGACACGACAGCGCTTTTGGGCGGGATCATGATTCCGATTATGTTGATTTTGTTGGGCGGTTCCTTGTCGCGACTGAAAGTCAGCGACATCAAAACAAGTGTTTTGCTGGCTTTTGTGCGGTTGGCGGTCGGGTTGACGACCGGCCTGGCGATGGTCACGCTGTTCCGATTGGAAGGTGTCGAAGCGGGGTCGATTTTCCTTTTGTGCTCGATGCCGTCCGCGCTGATCACCTATGTGATTGCGCAACATTACGGCCGCGAGCCCGAGCGTGTCGCCGGACAGGTGGTCAGCTCGACTGTGTTGAATTTCGCCTGCTTGCCGCTGTTGATTACAGCTGCGATCTATCTAGCAGAGCGTTGAGTTGTAACCCTTTTATCCCTTCGCCATACGCTGGATTGCCAGTATAACGGCAGCGTTGTCGAGACCGCCCTCGCCTGCCTCTTCGGCGTTGTCCATCATCCTAAGATAGCGATCCACCATGGGCAGGTCTCCGTGGCCGTTTCGGGCAGCCATGTCCCGGATGAGGGCAAAATCCTTCTTTGATTGTGAGATTCGACCCAAGGGCGTGAAGTCACCGGCGACCATCAAGGGTCCCTTGGCGACCATGACATCCGAGCGGGCGGCAGAGTTCAGCGCAGTTTTCAGAAAGGTCTCTGGGTCGAGACCAAGGGATTTGGCAAAGACCAAGCCTTCGGCGACTGCGGCGCGGTTCAGACCAAGAATGCAGTTGATGGCAAGCTTGGTTTTGTTGCCAGAACCAATGTCGCCAACCCGTTCGCGGTTGGGGGAAATGGCGTCGGCGATGGTTTCGAATATGTCGAGACCCGATGGGTCGCCCGCAAGCAGCAACAACGCGGTGCCTTGCTCAACCTGTTTGCTGGTGCCCGAGATGGGCGCTTCGACCAACGTGATGGACTTCGCCTTCGCAGTGTCCGCAAGAACGGCGACTTCGTCGGGGTCGCAGGTGCTCATGGAAACAAGGGTCTTACCGGCGCCGATCGGGGCAGCGGCGATAATGTCGGCAAGTTGGTCAGTGCTGAAAACAGCCGAGAGGAGAAGGTCGGCTTGCCACAGACGATCCGAAGTTACGGGTTGCCCGCCCTTCGCGGCAAGGATTTCGGTTCGGGCGGGGTCGACGTCATGGCCGGTAACTGTGTGACCGGCGGCCATTAGGCGCTCGACCAGGGCCATGCCGATCAGGCCCAATCCGAAGATGCCGACGGTATTGCTCATGCTGTTACTCCGCCGCCTGTCTCGCCTTCATATCCGCCAATTGCGCAATCGAATGGTTCGATAGTGGCAGCGCCACCGGCTCGCCGATCTCGGCGGAAAGATCGGCGGCGTTGTAGGTTTCCATGACCATGCGGGCATGGCTCGCTTCGACCATGACGGGGCGGTCGAGCAGACAGTCCTCGAGGAAGTGGATCGTTTCCGGTCCCATTTGCCCGGCAAAGACGTGATCAACGTGTTCGCCCGGCATTGTGGACATCGGGTAATGGGTGCCGTCCGACACCGTGTTCATCCAGTGGTCGCGCGCAGTGTCGTCAAGGATCAGCGCGCCTTCGGTGCCGGTTATTTCGATCCAGGTGCCGCAATAGTTCGGGTAGCTGGGCGGCAGGTTCCAGCCGCCGCCGATGACGACAAGGGTACCGTCCTCCATTGTGACGGTGGACCACATGCAATCGTAAGAGCCGTTCAACTCCTTCATGTAGCCATAGGCGCCTTGGGAATAGATCTTTGCGGGTTTCGTCTGGTCCAAAAGCCAGAATACGAAGTCGATATCGTGGGTGGATTCCATGGCAGCGGGCGAAAGCTTCACGCGGTTGGCGATCTTCTTGCCCAAGTTGCGCGATAGATGCCGCGAGACCATGACGTTGACGACCTTGCCTAGCTTGCCTTCGGCGATGGTCTTTTTGGCATAGGCGATCTTGGGGTTGAAGCGCTGCGAATAGCCAATGGTGAATTTGACGTTTTTTTCTTCCGCCAGCGCGATCAATTCGTCGGCTTCCCAGAATTCAATCGCGATGGGCTTTTCCAAAAGAATGTGTTTGCCCGCCTTCAGGCAATCGCGTGCAATCGGATAGTGGGTGCCTTCGGGCGTCGTCGATATGTAAACCACGCTGATATTCGTGTTGGCGACGATATCCTGATACTCTGTTGTGGCCGTCTTCGGGTTGGTCAAGGCGCGGACCTCTTTAAGGCGCTCAGGCTTGATTTCGCAAATATGGAGTGCGTCGACCAGCGCCGATTTAGCCAGGCTTTCGGCCCGGATGCCTCCGCACCAGCCGGTGCCGATCACGGCCACTTCTGTTGACGCCATGTTTGTCCTCCCGTCGTGTTTTGTTCAGTTAGACCGACCCGCTGAGGGCTGCCAACAATTATTCCTGATGCCGGTCATAAGGAAAGGAGAGGCGCAAACGCCCCGGATTGGGTTCTACTTCGGTGGGTTGCCCCCGGTTTATGGCGTGAAGATCGTCGAGCCAGTTGTTGTACCGGCCTCGAGATCCCTGTGGGCGGCCACCACATCGCTTAGCCGTCGGCGCTGGTTGATGTTGATCTTGACATGGCCTGCGCGGATCATCTCGAACAGGCGGCCCGACGAGTGCTCAAGATCAGCGCGGGAAGCAGCGTAATCCGCCAGCGTCGGGCGGGTGAAATAAAGCGATCCGCCATGCTGCAACTGGCTGGGTGTGACGGCGGGCGCTTCGCCGGTCGTGGCCCCGAAGGAAACGAACAATCCATAGGTCGCCAGGCAGGCCATCGAGGTTTCGAAGGTGGCCTTGCCGACGCTGTCATAGACGACGGGCACCCCTGCTCCGCCAGTGATTTCCTTCACGCGGGCGACGATGTCTTCGGACTTTCGGTCGATGGCATGGGCATAGCCGTGGTCCAAAGCAGCGGCACAATTCTCGGAGCCGGAAGTGACGCCGATCATTTCAGCGCCAAGGTGCTTGCCCCATTGCCCCGCGATCTGGCCGACGCCGCCTGAGGCCGCGAAGAACAGAACGTGGTCGCCGGGCCTCACCTTGTAAGTGCGTTCCAGCAAATACTCGGTCGTCATTCCCTTCATCAACGCAGCCGCCGCAACCTCGTCCGAAATCTCATCAGGGATTTGCAGCACCCGGGCCGCAGGTGCGTTGCGCGCGCCCGCATAAGCACCAAGGATGCCGCCATAAACGACGCGGTCTCCGATTGCGAACCCCTCCACGCCATCGCCGATGGCAGTGATCTCGCCCGCCGCTTCCAGCCCAAGGGGGCTGGGCAGGTTCATCGCGTAGTGGCCCGAGCGCTGGTACACGTCCATATAGTTCAGGCCGATCACGGTCTGGCGGATCTGGACTTCGCCTTCCGCGGGCGCCGGCAGGTCCGCGGTTTCGAACTGCATGACTTCGGGAGCGCCCTGTTGGGCAATGACCACGCGGTCGGCTTTCATCGCAATCTCCTTACTTTGTCGCGTCGCCGCTTTTGACGACGACGGTTTGCACTTCACCTGCGCCATTGGCACGGCGGAATGCAGCAGCTTCGTTGTATTCGTCGGACTTGAAACAGGCAGTACCCGCTTCCAGCGAGGGAAACTCGATAACAACGAAACGCTCAAAGTACTCGGGGCCTTCCATGATCTCGAACTCACCACCTCGGGCCAGTACCTTGCCACCGTGCTTGGCGATGATTGCAGGGACGAGATCGGTGTATTTCTTGTATTCGACCGGGTCGTTGATCTTTGCGCGGGCAATCCAGTAGGCGGGCATGGTTTTTCCTCACATCAGAAGGTTGGGCAGCCAGTTGGCAATGCCAGGGAACATAACGATCAAAACGACGGCGAAGAGCATCACGAACCAGTATGGGATCGAGGAATAGAATATATTCTGCACGCCGACCTTGTCGTCGTTAATCGCAGCCTTGACGGTATAGACCAGCAACCCGAAGGGCGGTGTCAAAAGCCCTGCTTCGATAGCGATAATGCCGACGATGGCAAAGGACAGTTGGTCAAATCCGAAGGCAAGCGCGACAGGCTCAAGGATGGGCACTGTCAGCAGCATGATCGAAATGCTGTCGATGATCATGCCAAGAATGAACCAGATCAGGATGATGATAGCGAGAACCATGAACGGCTCAAAGCCGCTGTTGACGAAAAACTCGCGGATCGCGTTGGTGACGCCGGTCATGGCGAGCGTCCGGGAGTAAAGAGCTGCGGCCAGGAGGAGGATCATGATGGGCGCGGCAGTTTTGCCGACGGCGTAGATGGCGTCGATGAATGCCTTCCAGCGCATGCCTTTTATCCCGGCAAGGATCAACGCAAGCGCCGCCCCTGCGCCTGCGCCTTCGGTCGGGGTGAAGACGCCAAACCAGATGCCGCCCAAAACGGCGCCTACAATGCCGAAGACACCAATCATCGAGGTAAGAAGTTGCCCCACGGGAAGCTCGACATGGGTGCTGTCAAGTCCACCTTCAACGTGGATTTTGTCGTGATCGACATGCGCGGCACCTTCGCCGACCAGTTCGGGCTTGGAAAGCGCGCGTAAGACGATGTAAAGGATGAAGAAAAAGGCCAAAAGGATGCCCGGCAAAACTCCGGCAAGGAACAGGCGACCGATGGATTGTTCGGTCAGAATGCCCCAGACGATCATCAGGACCGAGGGCGGGATCAACATGCCAAGACAGGATGAGCCTGCAATGGCGCCGAGAGAAAACCCCCTGTCATAATTGTGCGCCTTCATTTCCGGATAGGCGATCCGACTGAACGCAGCAGCAGAGGCGATGGAAACACCCGTGACGAATGAGAAAACGGTGTTGCCAAGGACAGTGGCAATGGCGAGGCGGGCGGGGATTCTCTTTAGCCCCCGGTTGATGGCGACGTAGATGTCGGTAATGGCCCCGGATCGGCCTATGAACTCGCCCATCAGCATGAACAGCGGGATCACCGCGAAAGTGAAGTCGCGCAGGGCTTCGGCCGCCGTCGAGGCAATTGTTGCCTCGACGATGCGCATTTTGCCGGTGACAAGATAAATAC
>JABDJO010000104.1 GCA_013002465.1 Silicimonas sp.
CCCCCCCCCCCCCCCCCCCCCCCCCCCCCCCCCACCCCCCATGTTATGCTGGCCTCAAAGGAAGCCGAGTTTCTTCATCAGATCGCCGATGACCTTTTCCTGACCTTCCAGGAAGGTTTTGAAGTCATCGCCCGAGTTATGGATGTTGACCCATCCGTTTCTTGCACGCACTTCTTCCCATTCAGGTGTGTCATACATCTTGGCGATGGCGTCCTGATACATGACCAGTTGGTCATCCGGCAGGCCCGGGGCCGCAAAGAACCCGCGCCAGTTGACGAAGGTCGTGTCGATGCCCTGTTCCATCATGGTCATTGCATCGGGGGCCGCGTCGACACGTTCTTCCGACGTCACGCCGATGATTTTGACCTCCCCGGCATTGGCCAGGTCGACGGCTTCCGAAAACCCGGTCGAAAGCGCCGCGATCTCTCCTGACAGCAGAGCGGCCATTGCCTTTCCGCCTGCGTCATAGGGGATGTATTTGACACCCAGAGCGTCTTTGCCAGCGGCCTCCATCACCATGGCGGCCACAAGATGGTCCATGCCGCCGGGAACCGATCCGCCGCCGATTGCGGTGGCGCCTGGATCGGCGTCATAGGCGGCCAGAAGGTCGTCCATCGAGTTGATCGGGCTGTCCTTGCCCACGACCATCGCGGCATAATCTCCGATCGTGCCCGAGACCAGTGTCAGGTCCCGGAAGTTATGCGGGAACACACCGGTCAGTGAGCGGATAACGATGGGGGTCGAGTTGACCATCAAAGTGCCGTGGTTGCTGTCGGCGTTTTCGATCAGAAAACCGATGGCCTTGCCACCGCCGCCGCCGGACATGTTTTCGTAAGATGCACTTCCGACAAGACCGGCATTGGTCAGGGCTTCGCCCGTGCCGCGTGCCGTGCCATCCCAACCGCCACCGGCGCCGCCGGGGATCAGGAAGTGGATGCTGTCGAGTACCTTGTGGCCATCGGCCATGACAGGTGCCGCAAAGCCAAGCGCCGCAACAGCGGTCGCGATCAGGGCGCGGCGGCCCAGTTTCAATGTCGTCATTTTTTCCTCCCAATTGACAACTGTCCGCGTCGCAGATCAGTTGAGACATGCAAACATGACAACCTGACATTAACCTGTCGCGCAAGAGAAGGGCAGGGTGGGGCGATGAAATTCCTTTTGGTCGAGGACAATCAGGACCTGGCGAACGCAATATCATCGCGAATGCAGCTGGATGGTCATGTTATTGATCATGCAGCGAAAATTCAGGATGCTATTGCATTTTCCGAGACCGGTGAGTACGATCTGATCCTTTTGGATATCATGCTGCCCGATGGGGATGGGCGCAGCTTTTTGAAGCGTCATCGGGATGGAAAAATGGACACACCGGTCATTGTCCTGACTGCGCGAAGCCAGGTTTCCGATAGAATCGGGATGTTGGATCTTGGGGCAGATGACTATGTGACCAAGCCTTTTGACCACGCCGAGCTTCAGGCCAGGTGCCGGGCTGTTTTGCGGCGAAAGGCGGGAAAATCACAGACGGTCATGAAGGTGGGCGATGTAGTCTTCGATCCCGTTGCCGGTCAGCTGACTGTCAACGGCGAGGTTGTTGTTCTGCGCAATCGCGAACTTCGGTTGCTGGAGTTGTTGATTTCGGCCCCCGGTCAAATTTTCCCGAAAGGAAAGCTTGTCGACCGCCTGTTTTCCTATGACGACGACGTGTCCGAGAACGCGGTCGAAGTGTACATCGGTCGTATTCGAAAACACCTGGAGGGATCCAGCGTTCGCATCACGACTCACCGCGGTTTGGGTTACAGGCTTGAGCATGACTGAAGCGGTTCAGGCTTCAGGGTCGCTTCGCAATCGGCTTGCGATCACGTTGATCGGTGGCGCGGCGATCTTGGCGGTTCTCTTGTTTTTTCTGGTGCGGAGTTACGCGGCCCAGATTGCGCAGCAGGGGCAGGACCGCATTTTGGGTGCGTCTGCGACGTCAATTCTTGATGCAGCGAGTATCCGGGACGGGGTCATCGAAGTAGATATTCCCTATGCTGCGTTTTCGATGCTTGGGACGGCTTCGGACGACCGGGTGTTTTATGCGATCTATCAGGACGATCGGTTGCTGTCGGGATATCCGGGGTTGTCTCTGCCCGATGCGGATCTGGATGGCAACGGGCCTTTTCGTACGGTCGAGTTCGAGGGTGCTGATGTCAGGCGGGTCACCGCGTCGCGGACGTTGATCGGGGCGGATGTGCGGACAGTGGTATCCGTATCGGTGGCCCAGACCAAGGACGCGCTGGCCGGAACATTGAACCGGATTTCCCGCAATGCGGCGCTGTTCGGCGTGGGGTTCTTTGCCCTTGCCGCCCTGCTGTCGTTTTGGGCGACCTCGACCACGATTGGCCAGTTGATGCGTTTGACGAATTCGGTGACACGGCGCGGGCCGCAGGATCTCAGCCCCTTTGCCAAACCGGTCCCAAGCGAGATGGTGCCTTTGGTGTCGTCACTGAACAACCTGATGGGGCGGCTTGATCAATCGCTTAGCCAATCCGAGGACTTCATCGCCGAAGCTGCTCACCGGGTGCGCACGCCATTGGCCACTGTGCGGTCCCATGCCGAAGCGACGTTGCAGCGTGTTGGCAAGGAAGAGAACCGCCAGGCGCTTCGTTCCATGGTTCGCGCTATCGACGAAAGCTCACGCGCTGCGGGCCAATTGCTTGACCACGCGATGATCACGTTTCGGGCAGATCATCTGGAACGCCAAGATATTGATCTGGTGGAGTTGGTGCGTGATCTTGTGGTTCGCCTGACGCCGGTGGCCGAAATGAAAGATATCGCCTTGATCCTGAGCGGTGACAAGACCGCGCCCTTTTCGGGTGATCCCATCCTGTTGCAGAACGCTTTTCGCAATGCGATCGACAATGCGCTGAAGTATGCGCCAAGCGAAAGCTCAATCGAGATTAGCGTTTCCACGTCGCCGGAAACTTCTGTGAAGATCTGCGATCAAGGTGCCGGTTTCCCGCCAGACGAAATCGACAATCTTGCAACTCGATTTGCGCGCGGACCCAATTCAGATGGCATTATCGGGTCGGGCTTGGGATTGACGATCGTGCGCGACGTGGCGGCGGCACATGGTGGAACGATGACACTCAGGAACACACCAGGGGGCGGTGCATGCGTTATCTTGTCGTTCTGATCTTCGGGATTTTGCCCGGGTTGTGCCTGGCTCAGGACTGGGAGGATCAACGGGCCTTTGGAGATCCAGGGGCTGAAACGACACTGCGGATCATTTCCAGTACGGACACATCGTTTTTTGAGCCGATCCTAGCTTCATTCGTTGCCGAGAACCCCGGCGTTGCCATCGAATATCTTGTCACCGGGACGGCTGCGCTGGACGGCCTGTTCCGCGCCGATCCTGAAAAATTTGATCTGGTCATCTCAAGTGCGATGGACCTGCAGTTGAAACTTGCAAACGACGGTTTTGCGCTGCGGATTGGCGGTGTCGCACATCCGGACTGGGCAGAGTGGCGTCAAAGCCTGTTCGCCTTCACCACAGAACCCGCCGCAATCGTCATCAACCGTGCGGCCTTCAATGGGTTAGAGATCCCCCGGACACGCCAGGACCTTATTCATGCACTGCGGGACGAGCCTGAACGCTTTCACGGCAAGCTGGGGACATATGACGTTCGCCAGTCAGGCCTTGGCTATCTTTTTGCAACGCAAGACGCGCGCGCATCGGAAACCTATTGGCGTCTGATGGAGGTCATGGGTGGGCTGGAAACGCGGCTGTATTGCTGTTCGGGCGAGATGATCGACGATCTTGCCAGCGGAGAGATCGTTGTCGCCTATAATGTTCTTGGCAGTTACGCGGCCGCGCGCAAAGACACCGAAGACACGTTGGAAATCGTCCTGCCGTCCGAGTTTCCGACAACCATGATGCGTACTGCACTTGTGTCAAATGAGGCCCCGAACGCGGATGCGGCGATTGCGTTCATGCGTCATCTGATTGGCGTGCAGACGCGGCGCGGCGTGGATCATCCCCTGCCGCCATTGGATGTGGCCAAGGACAGCGCCGGCCGGTCGACCATTGCACTTGAGCCGGCATTGATGACCTATCTCGACACCCTGAAGCGGCGCAGGTTTCTGCAAGAGTGGGAAAGCGCAATTATCCAGCAGCGCTGAGCCTCAGTTCCAATCCATCACGACCTTGCCCGCATTGCCCGAAAGCATCGCCGCGAAACCGTCTTCGTAGTCGTCGATGGAAATGCGGTGCGTGATCAGGTCGGAAATATCCAGCCCGGACTGCACAAGCGCGATCATCTTGTACCAGGTTTCGTACATTTCGCGGCCATAGATGCCTTTGACGTTCAGCATCTTGAAGATGATTTTGTTCCAGTCGACGGCAAATTCTGTCGGCGCGATGCCAAGAAGAGCGATTTTGCCGCCATTGTTCATCTTGTCGATCATATCGCGCATGGCCGGCGCCGCGCCGGACATTTCCAGACCCACGTCGAAGCCTTCGGTCATCCCGATCTCGGCCATGACCTCGCTCAGATCCTCGGTCGCGGCATTGACCACGTGCTGAACGCCCATCTTGCGCGCGAGGTCACGGCGATAAGGGCTGATGTCGGTGATCACCACTTTGCGGGCCCCGACCTTCTGAGCGACCAAAGCTCCCATGATGCCGATAGGACCGGCACCGGTCACAAGAACATCCTCGCCCACCAGATCGAAACTCAGGGCCGTGTGGACGGCATTGCCGAAGGGATCGAAGATGGCCGCGATTTCGTCCGGGATATCGTCAGGAATTGGTACGACATTGCTTTCCGGGATGCAGACATACTCGGCAAAACTGCCCGGCCGATTGACGCCGACGCCCTTGGTGTTGCGACAAAGGTGCCCCCGCCCTGCGCGGCAGTTTCGGCACGCACCGCAGACCACGTGACCTTCTCCGGCGGCTCGTTGCCCGATTGCGTACTTGGTGGCGGCCTTGCCGCAATCGACAATTTCGCCGCAGAACTCGTGGCCGACCACCATGGGAATCGGAACGATCCGAGCCGACCATTCGTCCCACTTCCAGATATGCACATCAGTGCCGCAAATGGCGGACTTGCGGACTTTTATCAGAACTTCATCCGGGCCTGGTTCGGGGACCGGCACATGCTCCATCCAGAGACCCTCCTTGGGGTACGCCTTCACCAAAGCCTTCATTTGGTTATTCATTGGATGATCTCCATGTCCCGCCCGACCGCGATGAAGGCGTCGATGGCTTGATCCAGTTCTCCCTGGCTGTGTGCTGCCGACATTTGGGTGCGGATGCGATCTTGCCCACGTGGCACCACCGGAAAGCTGAAGGCGGCCACATAGACACCCTTTGCATCCAGTCGCGCGGCCATGTCTTGTGCCAGTTTCGGATCGCGCAGCATGACCGGGATGATCGGATGTTCGCCCGGCAACAAATCGAACCCGGCGGCAGACATACGGTTGCGAAAGTGGTCCGAGTTCCGGAACAGCCGGTCACGGCGGTCCGTCGAGGCCTCAAGCATGTCCAATACCTTCAAAGACGTTGCGGCAATGACCGGGGCCAGGGTGTTTGAAAACAGATAGGGTCGCGATCTTTGGCGAAGCCAGTCGATCACCGGGCGCTTGCCCGACGTATACCCGCCGGATGCGCCACCAAGCGCCTTTCCAAGCGTGCCAGTCATGATATCGACCCGCCCCATGACGCCGCAATGTTCATGCGTGCCACGCCCGGACTCGCCCATGAACCCGACAGCGTGACTGTCATCGACCATGACCAAAGCGTCATACTTCTCGGCAAGATCGCAAATGTCGTGCAGTCGGGCCACATAGCCGTCCATCGAGAAGACGCCATCAGTGGCAATCAGTCGAAACCGAGCATCTTGTGCCGCCAGTAGCTGCGTCTCAAGATCAGCCATATCCGAATTGGCATAGCGATAACGCTGCGCTTTGCAGAGCCGTACGCCATCAATGATCGAAGCATGGTTGAGTGCGTCGGATATGATAGCGTCCTCGGGTCCGAGGATGGTTTCAAAAAGCCCGGTGTTGGCATCGAAACAACTGGAATAGAGGATTGTATCTTCGAACCCCAGAAATGCGGACAGCCGCGCTTCGAGATCCTTGTGCTCTTCCTGTGTGCCGCAGATGAAGCGGACCGACGACATGCCATACCCATAGCGATCAAGTGCCTTGCGCCCGCAGTCGATCAGGTCGGCATTGCCCGAGAGGCCAAGATAATTGTTTGCGCAAAGGTTGATGACATCGCGACCACCCTCCAGGGCCACGGTTCCGGCCTGCTTGCTGGTGATGACCCGCTCGGTCTTGTAGAGGCCCGCGGATTTCAGCCCGTCGAGTTCGTTCTGCAAGTGGTCGGTGAGATGCGGCATCGGTTTTCTCCGGCTGGCAGGCGGGCCATTGCGTTCGTGATCACCAATAGGGCGAAGAGGGTTGGTCGCATAGCCCTAATCCAGGCCGCGCGAGGGTATTGAAGGGACAAGAAATTACACATATTAATGTATGAATGGAAACGGCATTTACACCTTTGCAATCCCTCGGCGGCGGCGTTCTGATTGGCCTGGCCGCGGTATTGTCGATGGCCCTTTTGGGCCGGATCATGGGCGCGACCGGCGTGATGGCCGGGTTCTTTTCTCCGACTGGGCTGATTGACTGGTCATGGCGGGCAGCGCTCATCGCAGGCATGGTAAGCGCTCCGTTGGTGATCTTTGCCCTGACCGGCAGTCGCCCTGACATTGCGGTGCCAGTTTCCTCGTCGGCACTTCTGATTGGCGGCTTCATCGTTGGGCTTGGAGTCACCTATGGATCCGGTTGCACCTCGGGCCACGGCGTGTGCGGCATGGCGCGGTTTTCACCTCGTTCAATCGTTGCAACGCAGGTGTTCATGGTTGCCTGCTTTGCCACCGTGTTCATCATTCGCCATGTTGTCGGAGGCTGAATCATGATCAGGTTACTTGCAAGTTACTGTGTTGGCCTGATTTTTGGGGTGGGAATCATCATATCGGGAATGGCGAATCCTGCGAAAGTCCTGAACTTTTTCGATATCGCCGGATTTTGGGACCCAAGCCTAGCCTTTGTTATGGGCGGAGCGCTCCTTACGACCGCGCTTGGATACCGGTTTGTGTTGAAATGGCGCGCTCCGGCGTTCGAGAGTGCCTTCAGTTTGCCGACCCGAAAGAACATTGACACCTCCCTCGTTGCCGGCTCCGCGACCTTTGGCGTTGGCTGGGGCATCTCTGGCTTTTGCCCGGGTGCCGCAATTCCCGCCCTTGGCATGATGCGGATTGAGGTCTTTCTGTTCATGGGCGCGTTGATTGCCGGTATCCTGACAGCGCGGCTTTTGCAGCGTGCACGAGCTGATCTGGCGGCCGCAAACTGAAAGGGCTTTCTATGGCAACGCCTGTCACGCCTAATCTGTTTCTGTCGTCCCTTCAGGTGATTATTGGTGCCGGTGAGGCCCCGCGCGATGAACATGGCAATCCGATGCTGAAGGATCCCGTCAAACGCATGTGGCAAGAGGCAAGGGTTGTCGCGTCAGAACCGCAGGCGGCCGATCTATGGTCTGGCATGGGTTGAAGACGCGTCGTTCCGGGTGCATCAAGGCGGAAATCCCGGAGCCGGAGATCATTCATGGCCAATCATCTTTATCAGCGCGACCTGCCGGATGGATTGTCCTTCGGATCATCGGTCGCAATTGACTGTGAAACCATGGGCCTGAACCCGCACCGTGATCGTTTATGCCTTGTGCAGATGTCGGCGGGGGATGGTGATGCCCATCTGGTGCAGATCGAGAAAGGGCAGACTTCAGCCCCAAACCTTGAGCGCGTCCTGACAGATCCTTCGGTGCTGAAGCTGTTCCATTTCGGTCGCTTTGACATCGCGGCCTTGTTCCACGCCTTTGGCGCGCTTGCGGCACCTGTTTACTGCACCAAGATCGCGTCAAAGATGATACGCACCTATACCGACCGGCACGGGTTGAAGAACCTGCTGGACGAACTGCTGGGTGTCGATATTTCGAAACTTCAGCAAATGAGCGACTGGGGGGCGGCCGACCTGACCGAGGCGCAACTGGCTTACGCGGCTTCCGATGTCCTTTACCTGCACCAACTGAAGGATAAGCTGGACGAACGTTTGGTGCGCGAAGACCGCAGCGATCTGGCGCAGGCGGCGTTTGATTTTCTGCCAACACGCGCCCGGCTGGATCTTGCCGGTTGGCCCGAGACCGACATCTTCGCTCATTAGACAAAAGCGCCTATATGTCACCGATGGCCGTTGCCGACAGATATTCCCGCCTTGTGTTATGGCTAAAGGTGGCATTGCCGCTTGTGGCCCTTGCCATTCTGTCGACCCTGTTTTTCGTGGCTGAAACCTTGGACCCCGAGGCTGCCATTCCCTATGCGAAGGTTGACGTTGAGCGCATCCTCCGCGAGCAGGGCGTCACCAGACCCGCCTTCGGGGGCGTTACGGAAACCGGGGTGGCGATATCCATGTCTGCCGACTCGGTACGCCCGGGAAGCTCTCCGGACGAGTTGAACGCAGTCAAGCTTGAGGCCTCATTGAAGATGCCGGACGGCGCGCGCATCGACATTTCAAGTCCGGTTGGGCAAGTTGACGCGAAAACCCAGACAGCAACCTTGTCGGGCGGGGCGCTTTTGGTGAGTTCGACCGGCTATGTTGTGGAAACCGATCGCATCATGGCATCGGCCGAAGCGGCGCGTTTGACCGCCAGCGGCCAAATAATTGTGACCGGCCCGATCGGAGATCTGACCGCCGGAGAAATGGAACTAACCCGGCCAAACTCGGCCAACGGATACCTTCTTGTTTTCAAAGGTGGGGTTCGGTTGCTATATCAACCTGAACCGTAAGGAATTTCACGTGATACTTCGCTTTGGTCTAACCCTTGCCTTCATCGTCGCTGCCGCGATTGCGTCCGCCCAAAGTGCAAACATCGCACTTGGCTCTGTCGAGTTTGACCGTGCGCAACCGGTTGAAGTTACCGCCGACGAGTTGAGCGTCGATCAATCCAGCGGACAAGCGATATTCAATGGCAATGTGCTGGTCGTACAGGGCGAAGTACGCCTTTCCGCGGCCAAGGTCACTGTCGAATATGCACAATCCGACGGCGCTCCCAGTGGAATAGAACGATTGGTCGCCACGGGGGGTGTGACATTTGTCACATCCAACGACGCCGTCGAATCGCGCGAGGCGGCGTACTCGGTGGCTGACGGCACGGTTGTTTTGTCGGGCGATGTACTTTTAACGCAAGGCGCCAATGCCATTGCAGGCGACCGGCTGGTTCTGGATCTGAACAGCGGGACGGGCAAAATGGAAGGTCGCGTGCGAACTGTCTTTGACCCGGGCGGGGACAACTGATGGTGAACCTAAGTGTTGCCTCTGAGTCCGATCAGGGCCTGAAGGTTCGCAACCTTCGGAAATCCTATCGCAAACGTCCCGTCATCCGGGATGTCAGTCTTGATCTGAAGCGTGGTGAAGTCGTCGCTTTGCTGGGCCCGAACGGGTCAGGCAAGACAACGTGTTTCTATTCGATTGCCGGTTTGGTGATGCCGGACGGCGGCCAGGTTCTGATTGATGGCCGCGACGTATCGACCTACCCGATGTATCGGCGGGCCAAGCTGGGAATCGGGTATCTGCCGCAGGAAAGGTCGATCTTTCAGGGGCTCAATGTCGAGGACAATATTCTGGCAATCCTAGAGATTGTTGAGAAAGACAGAACAAAGCGACGTGAGCGATTGGAAGAGCTTCTGAATGAATTTTCGATTTCCCACTTGCGTCAAACGCCGTCTGTGGCGCTGTCCGGCGGTGAACGGCGGCGTTGCGAAATCGCCCGCAGTCTGGCCGCAAATCCCAAGTATCTACTGCTGGATGAACCCTTTCCCGGCATTGACCCGATTGCCGTTGGCGACATTCGCGATCTTGTCATTGACCTGAAAGACCGGGGTATCGGCGTCCTGATCACCGATCACAATGTGCGCGAAACCCTTGAGATCGTCGATCGCGCCTACATTCTTCATGACGGGGGCGTTCTGATGAGTGGAACCGCTGACGAAGTCGTTCGCGACGAGAAAGTGCGCAGCGTCTATCTGGGGCAGGGCTTCCGGCTTTCTTGAGCGGAAGTGCATTGACAGGGGGTAACGCTTTGACGCCAAATAGGGGCGATGGTTCGTTTTGTCCCACGCAAGGTTCAGCAGTCAGGCAGCTTTTCGAAAGTCGCCGAGAGATTCACACACATTAAAAGTTTCGTAACGCCTGCCGCCTAGAGAGCGGCGGTCTGCATCACCAAGGAGACGTCCATGCAGTACAAGATCACCGGAAAGCAAATCGACATTGGCGAGGCTTTGCAGACCCATGTTCGAACTTGTGTGGATGAGGTGATCGCCAAGTACTATTCGGGGCGCCCGACTGATGCGAATGTCGTTTTTTCGAAAAGCGGGCATGAGCATGTCTGTGAAACCGAGATTCACCTTTCTACCGGAATGACTGTCCAGGCAAAGGGACACGATCACGAAATCTATGCCGCGTTTGAAAGCAGCTGCGACAAAATCGAGAAACAGATGCGCAGATACAAGCGCCGTCTGAAGGATCACCACCATCGCGAACGGCCTGTTGAACTTTCGGCTGCGTCTGCCTATATCCTCGCATCCTCGGACGAGCCGGACGAATCAGAACCTGATACACTTCAACCCATGATCATCGCAGAGATGGAGGCGAAGATTCCGTCGCTGTCCGTTGGCGAAGCGGTCATGAAAATGGAGCTTGCGGGTGCCTCGGTACTGGTCTTTCGAAACGAAAAACAAGGGGCCGGCGTGAATGTAGTTTATCGCCGGGAAGACGGGAACGTCGGTTGGATTGATCCAAACTAGGGTCAATTGTGCCGGTTACTCCCGATGGGAATCGGAAGAGTATGAACGTAGCGAAGATTCTGCAGTCGGAAGCCGTTAAGTCTGTTTCTGCGATAAGCAGCAAAAAGCGTCTGTTTCAAGAGCTTGGCGACCTGGCGTCACAGGCCTATGGACTGAAGTCGGCCGAAGTGGCCACTGCTTTGCAAGAGCGTGAAAGTCTTGGTCCGACGGGCGTTGGCCATGGCGTTGCATTGCCGCATGCCCGGATGCAAGGATTGGATCATGTTTGCGGGCTGTTCATCCAGATCGAAAAACCCCTGGATTTCGATGCAGTTGACAAGAAGCCCGTTGACCTCATCTTTGCCCTTCTCGCCCCGGAAGATGCAGGCGTCGAGCATCTGAAAGCCCTGGCGGTGGTATCGCGCTCGATGCGGGATTCTGATCTGTGCTCGAAGTTGCGGGCAAATTCTGACGTTGCAACGCTCCATACGATTTTGGCCGAGCAACGGCGGACTCAGGCGGCCTGAGTTTCTGACCAAGCCTCGAAGCCGAACATGACATAGTCCCGTCGATAGGCCTTGGCGCACGCCGCCTCGATTTCTTTTGAATAGACCTGCACCAGCGAAAATGGCGTTTCAGCCGCATAACCTCCTTCCAGGGGCGGTGCGTCCACGCCCACGTCGCTGGCGAGCTTAGCCAACTCGGCCGCCAAAGCTTCTTCGCGAATTATCCGATCGGGTACGGCGAATTGGCCGACGGCGTGAAGCAGGGTGGTTTGGGTGGCCCAGGTATTGTCCACTCGAAGTGCTGTTTGCCCACCAAGATTGCCCGCCAGAAACTCCAGGAACGCAAGGAACGCCTCTTGATGCTGCGCAAGATCATAGGCTTCTGTCGGCCATTCTTTTGGCAATGGAATATTGTACTGATCAATCAATGCCAAACGGATGGCGGCGTAGTTGTCGATGTTTGTCTGCAGGATAAAGCGGGAAAAGGCATCGTGGGCGCGGCTTAGGGGGTGGCGCAGGACACTGAATGACCTGTGACCCGGATGCTTTCGCTTCCATCGACGCAAGTCTTTTTGCGACATGCCGCTTTCAATTTCCTGGTCGGGGTCAATCTGCTTCAGCCAGTCGGGCACGGGATCCAGCCCGGCGCCACGGATCGGCATGTATAGCAATGGTGCGGATCGGCAGGCGCGAAAGAACCGCAAGCCTGGGCCGCGATCGGGTTCATAGACAGGAAGTCGCCCCAGATCGGGTGCCGAAAGCGCCTGCAAGGCCTCTTCTGCCACACGCGGGTTGGTCAATCTGGCCGTGACCGGAGTCGGGTTCTGCACTTTTGCCCGCACCTTTTCCGGGTCAGGCGGCCCATCCGACCCCAGATACAGGCCCAGCCCAGCCAGGACATCGTCGTCCGAAAGGTCCTCGTAAGCGATATGAAAAGCGGTCTGCCCGGTGGTTTGGAGTGTGTTGTTGATCTTGAACTGGAACTCGGAAAGATCATTCAGAAAATCTGCGTATTCTTCCGCATCAAATGGCACTTTGGCGGCGCGGGCCGAGGTCATGTCGCCCAGCCACCACTGGCCCGTCTTGCGCGCGATCTTGAGTGACACATAGCTGTCAATCGGCCGTCGGGTCAGAATGATCTTTGCGGCCCTTCGATCAGACAGAACATAATCGATCGCCCGCTCATCGTGATCGTAGAACAGCCTGAAACCGTGCAGCCCTTGCGAGGTTTCGCGCATTGCGCCGATCACCCGTACAGGATCACTGTCCCGGGCAGTCATCGACAAGCCCCACATTGAGTTGGTTTCGGGTTTACCAAAGAAATGCGGATTGAAAAGCTCGCCATGTGAGACGACGCCCGGCATCGCGGCCAGTTGCTCTTCAAGCAGGTTTGACCCTGTTCGCATTCCCGCAAGTACGACAAAGTAATCAAAGGCGGTGGTCATTTTAAATCCGTTCGGTCGCTTGGCTGTCATCCATCAGTTGGCGTGACGAGAAATTCGATTCACCCGCGAGATGCGGGTTCATTCCGGCGTTGCGCAGCGCCTGCAAGAACTCCGGTAGCCCCCGCATGGGCTTTGTCGATGGCATATCGGTCAGCATCTGTGATTCCGCACCCGATAGGCTGTCAACGATTTCCTGCATCGGGTCCATGGGGCGCTCCAGAAACTCGTTGAGTGTCCAGATCAACACGCGCGCTCTGGCCCTTCGTTCGCGTAGTTTTTCAAGGAATGCCGACTCGATCTTCTGAAGCTGAGCTGCCCGGCCTCGGATTTCTTCAATCGGGCGCCTGGAACGCAATAGTGGCAAGGCCCAGGCCCCACTGACAACGGCGATGGTCGCATTGCGATCGCGCGCCAAAAAATCGCAGACACCCTGTGAATCCCTCGGTGACATCAGGAAAGACTGGTGCTCGCCTCGGGTATTCCAGATCAGATTGCGCAGAAAAGCTTCGGGGCCATAGTCCCGCAAAGCGCCGGCCTCGCTAAGGGCACCGGCATAGCCCGAATGTCCGCCGTGAAACTGCGCGCGCTCGGGATCGAACAGATGCCCGTGCGCGCGGCTGCCCGTGGTCCGAAGCACCCATTCGGGGAAGTCCTGATAAATCTCGCTGAACCCCTGAAACACCGCATAGGGTGCTGCAGACATTCCGTTCTCGTACCCTTCACCGGGGAATCGACTGGCCATTACAAGCCCGGGCCGTCCGCGAGTACGCCGGGTAATCGCCTGGGCAAAGGTCCGGTCGATGTGTGCGGATGATACGTTTGTTTTGCCCTCCGGCCTGCGGCCATCAAGAAACGCACGGTAGAGGCGATTTGCACCGGGCCAGATTTTTCGGGCAAAGAACGCCGAGCTTTGACGCAGCATCAAAAGATGGTCGTCGTAAAACACGTGTGGTTTGCCCTGGAAGTCGAACTTGGACAGGGTCAGCGAACGGCTGACCACCTTTGTGCCGTAGAGCCGTACCAAGGACTGGAAGTAGCTTTCATCAGGGATCCAGACCCTTTGAAAGTACCGGTCGAGTTCGGCGCGCCTTGGGTCGGATAAAATGCGTTCAAGCGTCGATCTCGTCAGGCACCACCATTGCGATCCCATATGCGGTGACAACCCGTCCGGAAGCCGTCGTTTTCGCCCAGCCAGGCGCTGTGCCTCGACCCAGAAATCGAACAGGCGTCGGTGGCGTTTCCAGGCGAAGGGGAGGGTTAAGGAGAACCGCTCCTCGCTAAGGCCGCCTTGTGTCCAGGGGACATCGCCGATTGTAACGCTTTCGATGAAATCCGTGTCGGCGTTTTCGGTCAGAAACGCGCGCAACTCACTTAAGGGCCTGATCGGCAGACAACTGCCCGAGATCAGCGCCACATGACCGACATTCTGATGCTCTGCCAAGAGTTGCTCCGAGGCGGTTCGGCTGGCGTTGACCAACGACCAAGTGCCCCAATCACAGGCGACCCGGCTTGCAAAACTCACGTTCTCCAAATTCCCTACCGCCTTTACCAGTGACTCGTATGCGGTTTCAGGAACTCGCTTGTCCACGTGGATGATCAACGGACTTCCGGATTGGGACAGAACCGCCGCGACCTGCGCTGCCCGATGCAGGGCATCATGGGCCAGCATGACGAATCCTACTGTCATGCCCAGTTGCCCTTGGACATCAGCCCCAATTGTTCAAGCTGCCGCCAGTTGATGTAGCGTTCGGACCATTCGCACCACAGTCCGTTCCGGTCCTGTCCCTTCAAGTGATAGGCGTCGTATTCTCTTCCCCGGGCAAAGTGTTGGCGCCGACCGATTTCTTCGGCAGCTTTTTCAACGAAGCTGTCCAGGAATTTTGCATGCAGCAGAACGCCCGAAATCTTTTCCCCGCCCGCGGCATCATAGACATGGTTCAACCCGCGCGGCAGCAGCATGTGTGTCGAGCTAACATAGGAATATTTTCGGTCCCACCGAACCAAAGGAATCTTGTTCAACGACGGTGCGCTTTCGGGGCTATCGTCGAAATACACCCGCGCACGCGGACCGCCTTGAATCCAGAGGTTTCCATATTTCTCGTTCTTGGAGACGATGTAGTTTCCCGCGTCGAACCAAGATGCAATCTCGAAAGGGTCCTGGCCTGGTTCATACGTCAGCGCGTCCAGCGGGCCTTTGGGGTACATGTCTAACAGCAAGGTGCCGAATGACCGGATGCCGGACTGATCCAGCCAATCGCACAACGCCAGAATTGGGCGGCTGTCGCTGAACGGATAGACCAGGAACTCGTCCGGATCGACGGTTAGCGTCCAGTGCCCGTGAGCATGGCGAAGCTTTAGCCAGTTCAACCAATCTGTTCCAAATCGGCTTTTCCGATAACTTGCGTCAGTGTGCCAGAGCGAGACATCGGGCTCCGCCGCCAAAAGCTCGCGGCCACCGTCGGTTGAACCGTTATCGACAAAGAAAAAGTGAGACACGCCAAGTTTGCGGTAATAGTCGAGGAAATAGGGCAGGCGCGGCTTTTCGTTGCGAACGGTGACGAAGGCAAGGACACATCCCGGTGCGATTACTTTTGTACGGTCAGCCACAAGGGTCAGTTCGCGGCGTTTTCTGATGGCCCTGATCTGCCAGCGCCGACGTTCGACACGAAGCCTATATGCCGAAACGACGCCCAAACCCTTATCCCCCAGGGCCACGGCGTGCCGCGGCGCTTACATCAGATCGAAGACGCGGTCGAAGTGCTTTTCCCAGGTAGGAAGCCTGTATGCCCTAAGCTCAGCTGAACGCTGGGATTGCGTCGCCAAATCTTCGCTGGCCAGCTCTCTGATGGCCTGGAACCATTGATACATGTCGTCCGTATCGGCGTAAATGGCCATGTCGCCCAGAAAGATCTCGGTCGTTCTGAGCGGCGACGAAATGGTGGGAACGCCAAAACTTGCCGCTTCGAAGGGTGGCAATCCAAATCCTTCGGCGTGACTGGGGAACAACAGCCCCGTCGCGCCGGCAAGTTGCCGCTTCATCTCTTTGTCGGAAAGCGGCCCAAGCTCGAACACGGTGCGACCCATCATTGACGAGTGGTCAAGCCGGTTGAATACCTCTTCGTTCTTCCAACCGCGGGCGCCGATGATCCGCAATTCGGGAATGCGGCTTTCATCCATCTTTCGGTTCATCCGCTCCCAGATATCGAGCAGCAGCGCATGGTTCTTTCGTGGCTCGATTGTACCGATAGCAACAAAATATGGTTTCTCGGACGTGACGCGATCAACCGGAATCGGCCCCATGTCGATGCCAAGCGGTGACACAATGACCGGTACGCGGTGGCCTGTGCCGACCATGCGCTTTTCAACGCTTTCACGAACTTCGTCCGAGGGCACAATTATGTGATGTGCAAAGTTGATGACTGTTGTCAGCCGTTCGACAAATTTCGCACGCGCGGCTTCGGTCTGGAATGCTGGATGATCAATGGGGATCGTGTCGTGGATCATGACGGTCTTCGAATGATCCGGCATCTCCATCATTGCCCGCATTGTCTTGGCATTGAGATTTGTGTGCCCGACGTTGATATAGGCCAGCCCGTTCGGCATTCGCCACATGATCTTGCGGATCGAAAGCGATGACATACGCGACGACGCAATTGCGCGGATCGTCGATGCCTGATCGGCACCATCCAGGTCTTCGCGGTCGAAATATTCCGGCAACCGCTTCAGACGGTCGGGTTCGAACATGAGAAAGCCGCGTGGGGTGCGAATAATACCCCAACCATCGCGGCGGATGACCTCTTCAAGATAGGCGCGCTCAACCCGATCAATCCCGGTCGCTACATCGCGACCGAGCCGGGAAAAGGACCTGCTCAGATCAAGAACGGGGGTGGCCAAGTTCCATGCTCGTTTATAGTAGCTCTGCTTTGACTTAACTTATTCGGCAGCCTGCGCCACCGGGATCACATCACTCAGGAACCTGTAGAAATCATCATGTAGGTCTTCCCTTGCCAAGGCAAAACTTACGGTTGCCTGCAAAAATCCTGCCTTTGATCCACAATCGAAACGTTGACCTTCGAACTGAAAACCGTGGACCGGCCTGTTATTCGCAATCTCAGTCGCGATGGCGTCGGTCAACTGGATTTCACCACCGGCGCCAAGTTCGGCAGCGTTCAGGTTGCCCAAAACATCCGGCGTCAGGATATATCGCCCGATAACGGCAATGTTCGAAGGTGCCTTGTCGGCTGTTGGTTTTTCTACCATGCCACGGACTTTGACCAAACCGCCTGCAGTCTCGCTTTCCACATCAAGGATACCGTAGCTTGAGGTTTTTTCCTCGGGAACACGCATCGCAGCGACCATTGAGCCGCCGGTTTCTTCATACGCTTCGACCATCTGAGCCAAACATGGTTTGTCGGCGGCAATGACATCGTCGGGCAGGATCACGGCAAAAGGTTCGTTTGCGATCAGGCGGCGGGCGCACCAAACGGCGTGACCAAGCCCCATGGGCTTGTGCTGTCGAATATAGGCGATTGCGCCCGAATCCATGTTGGTGGTTTCAAGGATATCCAGAAGCCGGGTCTTGTTTTTCGCCTTCAGCGAATTTTCAAGCTCCGGCGCGTGGTCGAAATAATCCTCTAGCGCGGATTTGCCCCGGGATGTGACGAATATGAACTCTTTGATGCCAGCTTCGCGGGCTTCGTCGATCGCATACTGGATCAACGGCCGGTCAACGAGAGTCATGATTTCCTTTGGAACTGATTTCGTTGCGGGCAAAAACCGCGTACCCAGACCGGCAACAGGAAATATGGCCTTGGTAACTTTACGCTTCATTGCGTACCTCACTGTAAGGGACACACACACTCGGTACGTCCGACATCGCCCCAGATTTCACAATCCTAGATTCCCCGGATTTTTGCAACTCGTGCCGACTCTTCTTTCAAACGTTCGGCAAATCGGCACCACTTGAAAAAATTCGCATTTCGACAGGTTCGCCCGAACTGACCACCCGTTTGTAGCCAAACGCCGGTTTCGGTGTATCTCACATGATGTCGGACAGGAGTTAATGAAAAACTGAAAAGACTGACGCGAGCGCTTTTCTTGGCCACATCCTCGGCCCGTGCAAGTGCGCGCCTGCGGCGCAATAGCCTGGATTGCAGAACCACGTGGCCGGGCGGAATTGGATGAACCGGTCTGAAATCAGCGGCTTGAGGCTGAATTTCAGACAGGTCGGATAACGCATCCACAAGGCCATCACTCCATCCGTCTTTCAGTGTTTTCAGGATCGTTGCGATGTCACGCGGTTCACAGGTTCCGGCGACCATATGCCGTTCCAGTCGGGCGCGTTCGCGGCGCATGATGCGAGTAAACAACTCATCCAGATCACCAGAATCATGCCGACGAAAAAAAATCGCGGAACTTCGGCCTATGTCAAAAAGGCTGACTGGTGCGCGCAATGATGTCCTGCGTTCAGAAGGGGCAAACGCATGGTGTACCTCTGCAAGCGGCGCAACCGCGCATTTGGCGCCAGAGCCCGCAAGCCGAATCGAGATGTCCGAATCGTCTAGAAAGTACCTGAGCGCTTCATCAAACCCGCCGATCTCGCAAAGTTTGGATCGCTTGATTGCCATATTGGTGCCCACCAGCTTGAGAGCCCGGCCAGCCTGCAATTCGGGAACATGCGGGCAATCACCTGTAGCGCGTTCTTCATGGGTTTCGGCCTCTCGATCCACGGAGTGGACTTGGGATTGGAAGCTGATTCCGTTCCGCCCCCGCACGTATCCGACCGAAGCAACAGCCCCGGTATGTGTGATTGCGTCTTCATGATGCCGTAGCCAGAGGGGCTCGGGGACCGCATCGTCGTCGATGAACACGCAAAGATCACCCGCGGCGCTACAAAGCCCAAGATTGCGTGCCGCCGAGATGTTTGGAATGTCAAAGGGAACCGTTTTGAGGTCCGCACAATCGGTAACGGCCAGGCTTTTCGGGTCGGCGACGACGACAACCTCGAACGACGGATGGTCAAGTTGCCGTATTGCTTTCAGACACCGAGCCAACCACACCGGACGCCGCCGGCTGACCACCACAACACTGATGTTCATGGTGGTCGCCACTCTTCTAACCCTCGACGAGTGCTACTCCGGGCGAAAATGCCAGGAAGAATGGATTGCGAAATGATGGTTTTCCATAGGCCAAGGGCGCGTGTGTTTCCTTGTTGAACACTTCGCCCCCGGCTGCTGAGAGCACCGCATGGCCGGCTGCGGTATCCCATTCCATGGTCGGCCCCAGGCGGGGATAGAAATCCGCTTCTCCGGTTGCGACCAGGCAGAATTTCAGGGAAGAACCGGCGCTTACCATGTCGTCAACAGCATACCGCCCGATGTAGTCGTCAGTTGCCTGGTCGCGGTGCGATTTGGACGCCACGACCCTGAGTGCTTGATTGTTTGGCTGCGACACATGGATGGGTGTCGTGTTACCCGGATTTTCGGCATCGAATGACCCAGATTCCTCGATTGCGCCGCCCTCTGGCAAAGTCAGGAACAGCCGGTTCTTGGCGGGGGCAAAGACGACACCCAATGTGGGCTTGCCCTCTTCGACCAGGGCGATGTTCACGGTGAAATCACCGCGCCGTTTGACAAATTCCTTAGTGCCATCAAGCGGGTCAACGATAAGGAATGTCTTCGCGTTCAGATCATGGGTGGATGATTGTTCTTCCGTCACTAGTGGAAGGTCAGGGAACTCGGCCCGCAGGCCAGCCGAGATCAGCACGTCCGCGGCTTCGTCTGCTTCGGTGACCGGAGAAGAATCCTCTTTCTGGCGCACGCCGAGATCATCGCGATCGTAAATCTCCAGTATGGTCCGCCCGGCCTCGATAGACAGGCGGCGCATTGCCGAGACAAGTGCATTTCGGTCAATAGCCGTCAATTTCTGACTCCGCGTTCTACCAATCACCAGTGTTCAGGCTTATGCTTCCGCTGAGCAGCACAAACAACCCCGGTCCTGAAGAACCAAAACCAGATGCTTTATGCCGAAAACAACAGCAGGTCACTGGCCTATGGCGCCTTTCGCCTTCTTGATCTGATCTTTCACAATACGGTCCGCACCGTGCGGTCCGGCCATCGCGATGCGGTTTTTGCGATTCTGACAAACATCTTGCAGACCATCGTCATGGTCGGTGCCTTCTATCTGTTCATGAGCTTTTTTAGGAAGATCGGCGCCGGCGTATCCATACGTGGTGATTTTCTGCTGTTTGTCATGTCGGGCATCTTTGTTTTCATGGTCCACATCAAAAGCATGGCGGCCGTGGCCAGTGCTGATGGGCCAACGTCGCCGATGATGCAGCATTTGCCGATGACAACCACGGTTTCGATCATGTCAGCGGCTCTCAGCACGCTTTACACGCAGTTCATATCGAAGGCGGCGATTCTTTTCGGATATCACCTGCTTTGGAAACCCCTTGAGATTCACCAACCCGTCGGCGCCATGGCAATGATCCTGCTGGCCTGGTTTTCGGGCTGTGCGGTCGGCACGTGCTTTCTTGCCGTCAAACCATGGTTTCCAAAGGCAACGGCGACGGTTCAGCAGATCTACTCGCGCTTCAACATGTTCGCTTCAGGCAAGATGTTTGTCGCTAACCTGATGCCAGCGACCATGGTCGTGTTCTTTTCCTGGAACCCACTGTTTCACATCATTGATCAAGGGCGAGGATACATTTTCATCAACTACAACCCGCTGAAATCCAACCTTGAATACCCAATCGTCGTGTCGGTGATCCTGCTGGTGATCGGCTTGATCGGCGAAAGCCAGACACGCCGGCACGCCTCACTAAGCTGGAGTGCAGGGCGGTGATCAGGGCGCTGGCATTGTTGTTGGCGCTGACTGGCCCAGCATTTGCCACCCAAGATGGCTGGCCAGCTTTATATGACGTGACCGATGTGGCCGAAAACGACGTCTTGAATATCCGCGCCGCGCCGGACGCATCATCGCCCATTATCGGGTCGCTTTCCCATGACGCGACCTATGTCGAGGTGATCGCACCGGATGATGCCTACTCATGGGGACTAGTAAATATTGGCGAAACCAGCGGATGGGTGTCCTTGCGGTATCTTGCCCGTCATCCCGCTCAGTTGGACTACATGTTTCCGGATATTCGTATCTGTGCGGGAACCGAACCGTTCTGGAGCCTTCGGCGATCGGATGACGAGGTTGCTTTCGACATGCCGCTTGACGATTTAGAGCCCCGTGCGGAAGACATCCTGTGGCAACAGGGCACGGTCAACCACCGGCGGCGGTATTCCTTTCGAACCGAAAGCATGGTCGGGGTGTTGTCGCGGCAATCCTGCAATGACGGCATGTCGGATCAGGAATTCGGACTTGAACTGAATCTCATTCTATTAAGCGAAGACCTGCACTTGCAGGGCTGCTGTTCTATCCAGCCACACGCAATGTCACGTTGATCCGTCCGCCCTTGGGCAAAAGCCGAGACGACCCGAAGCGCGTACGGTCGATGCCGTGAAATGCCAACCGGGTTTGGCCTGCAAGAACAGCAACGTCGCCAGACTGAAGCCAGTGGCTTTTCGTGGCACCACCGCGCGTGGTTTGTCCGACGCGGAAAAGCGCATCGTCACCAAGCGAAATCGACACCACCGGCCAGCTCAGATCGGTTTCGTCCCGATCCTGATGCAGCCCCATGCGGCTGTCTTCCCCATAGTAATTGATCAGGCATGAATCCGGCGGGCGCTCCACTTCAGACACCTGCTGCCACACCTTTAGAATGGTGTCGGGAATTGGGGGCCAGGCCGCGCCGTCTGGTTGACGGGGTTCATACCGAT
>JABDJO010000107.1 GCA_013002465.1 Silicimonas sp.
TCCCGTAGGAGTCTGGGCCGTGTCTCAGTCCCAGTGTTGCTGATCATCCTCTCAAACCAGCTATAGATCGTAGACTTGGTAGGCCATTACCCCACCAACTATCTAATCTAACGCGGGCCAATCCTTCTCCGATAAATCTTTCCCCCGAAGGGCGTATACGGTATTACTCTCAGTTTCCCGAGGCTATTCCGTAGAAAAGGGTATGTTCCCACGCGTTACTAACCCGTCCGCCGCTCACCCGAAGGTGCGCTCGACTTGCATGTGTTAGGCGTGCCGCCAGCGTTCGTTCTGAGCCAGGATCAAACTCTCAAGTTGAAAAGCTCTTGCGAGCTTATCCTTGACGTTCGAACCTCTGCACATCTCCGATACTCTTGGCTGCTTTGGGGGCAAACCAATATGCTCACCCGGCTAGGAGTAGAGCACGTACCGGAAGTCATCTGTTTGTTGTGCTTCAGGTTTTCATAAGAAAACAAGAAACCGTCCAAACAGTGAAGCTGACCTTTCTATCATCGGCCGAAACCTAAGAAAGTCGATATGAAGAGGCTGATCCATCGAAAGGACCAAACCGCCCACATATCTCTTCAGTTACCATCGATTTCAAAGAGCGTCAGAAACAAAATCAACTGGAAGCGCCGTAACTTGTTCGGCGCGCCCCGCCTCATCTATTTCTGTTGTTGTTCTGCGTCTCGTTGCCTTGGTCGAAACCGCTGGCCCGTCTGGCGCCCCGTCGGTGCATCTCTGCGCCGCCGGTGAAGGGGTATTTACGGAGCCACGCTCAGACCTGCAAGTGCTTTTTTTCAGAAAGTGGGGATTTTTTTTGATGCCCGATCACAATCAACAAAATATGGTACTTACGGAATGCGCAACCGCCACGGAAAGACATTTTCTTACCCGGTGGTTTCAATCCAGAGGCAAATTCCGCCGACCGGCGGCGATCTGCGTCGCGGAACTTGCCGAATCCGACTCTGTTCCGGCGCCCAGCCAGCGAGTCAGCCCAAGACCCAGCACCAACCCAGGCACCAGGCAGGCGAAGGCCATTGGCAAAGACGATGCTTCGGACACGAAACCTATCAACGGCGGTCCGATCAGGAACCCGCCCAATGCCACGGTCGAGGCGATCGCGATATTCTGCGCTTCGTGGTCGTCCCCCAGTGACGCCGCGGCTGAAACACCAAGGGGATAGGCCGCCGAAACGCCAAAACCCATCAGTGCAAATCCCGGCAGTGCCAGCCAGACCGGCGACGGCAACACCAGCACGACCAACCCCAAGACCGCCGAACACACCGTCACCCGCGCCAAGGCGACGGCGCCGATCCTTCGTTTCAACCAATCTCCTAGAAACCGCCCCCCGGCAAGGAAACCGGAAAAGACCGTAACTGCGATACCGGCGTTGCCATAGGGGTCGTTCAGCTTTTCGGCCAGATATACCGCCGACCAATCGGCCATGACCCCTTCGGTCAGGGTGACGACCAGCATGAAGAGGGCAACGAAAACCAGCGTCTTCGGCAATTCGCCGATCTGGCGGCGCGGCAGGGTGACGGTCGTGTGCTCTCTTTCCAATCCCGGCAGCAGGTATCCCGCCAGCAGCCCAAAGACCGCCGAGACGATAGCCAGGCCGGCAAGCATCTCCAGGGGCACAAGTCCCGGGGCAAACGTCACAAGAGCGGAGCCCGCCATCAGGCCAACAGCCCAGAACGCATGACAGCGGTTCATGATCATCACGTCTTTCTGCTTTTCCAGACGGCCTGCGTAGACATTCATGCCCACTTCAAGAAAGGCCATCATGCATCCAAGAACGAACAACGCTGCAAAAAGACTTGGGACGCCCGTCGCCAACAGCGGCAATACCGTCACCGCACCCTGCAACGGAAAAAACACCTTAATCGTTCGCCTCGGTCCGAACTTGCCCACCACACGGCCGGCTATTTGCAATGCGATCAACAGCGCAACCGGCAAACCCATCAACGCAATCGACAGTTCGGCCTTGGACAACCCAAGATCGGCCTTGACCTGAGGGATCAGCGCCAGCCATCCCCCGATAGCGAAGGGTTGCAGAAAAAAGACGCCCATGATGGCCAGCGCCGCTTTTGTGGTGGTCCGTTTCTCCATCCGCCCGACACTAGAGATCGCACGCGCCATGGAAAGTCACAAAGTAATTCAAGTGATGTCAGGCGGTCGCGCGCCCCAAGTTCCAGGGCACCCGGGCGGCAAGAAGCACAAGGATCAGCGCCAGATAGATCAGGGGCTCGAACTGAAACCCTTTTGTCAGCATCACGAAATGCAATCCCGCCAACACACACACCGGGTACATCAACCGGTGCAATCGCCGCCATTTCTTCGGGCCGAGCTTTCTCAATGAAAGATTGTTCGACGTCACCACCATCGGGATCATCAGAATGAACCCGGCCATGCCGACCGTGATATAGGGACGTTTTACAATGTCGGCCCAGATCTCGGACAGGATCTGCACGTCCAGCACCAGCCAGACCAAAAGGTGCAGCGAAACATAGGCAAACGTGACGACGCCAAGGGACCGGCGCAGTTTCAACAGGTTCACATGGGTCCACTCGCGAAGTGGCCGGATCGCCAGCGTCGCGATCAGAACCTGAAGCGCCAGTTCTCCCAGCCTGTGTTCAAGTTCTTTGATCGGTTCGACCCCAAGACCGCCGTTCAGTCCAAGCCAAAAAAACCAAACCGGCGGGAAAGCGGCTATGCCATAGATCAGCCAGGGCGGGATGCGCCCGAGCGTCTGGTTCACACGTTGCATTGGTGTCATCCACAACACCCGTCGCCCGCCTGAACCGGCGGACAGGGAACGGTACCAAACGAACACCAGACGCAGCAATCCCCTGGCAAGGGGCGCAGAACCGCACCACAAGCCGGACAATCCCAGAAATACTGACAGGCGTCCGTGGGCATTTCGGCCGTGGTTTTTGCGCTGCACTCGGGGCAGGTCAGCGTCGAGGTCAGCGCAATGTCCATTAGTGGTTCTCGATCAGATCCATACCGGCATACAGCGATCCTACCTCATCGGCATACCCGTTCATGAACAGGGTCGGCTCCTGCTTGGCGAACAGACCTCCTCCGACACGGCGTTCGTACTTCTGACTCCAACGGGGATGGTCGCGATCGGGGTTCACGTTGGAATAGAACCCGTATTCATTTGCGCTGTAGTTGTTCCAGGCCGTCGGCGGTTGTTCCTCAACCAGCGATATGCGGACCACTGACTTGATCGACTTGTACCCATACTTCCAGGGCACCACCAAACGGATGGGCGCGCCGTTCTGGTTCGGCATCGGTTCGTCATAAAGGCCGGTCGCCATGATCGTCAGCGGATGCATGGCCTCGTCCAGACGCAAACCCTCTTTGTAAGGCCAGTCGATGATCGGATAGGAAACACCCGGCATCTCGTCGGGGCGCAGTGCGGTTTCGAACGCGACGTATTTGGCCGAGGGCTGAACCCCCGCCATGGCCAGAAGATCGGCCAGTTCGAAGCCCACCCAGGGCACCACCATCGACCAGCGCTCGACACAGCGCAGACGATAAATCCGCTCTTCAAGTGTCACCGATTTCAGAATGTCCTCCAACCCATAGCTGCCGGGCTGATCGACCAGGCCGTCGATTTCGATGGACCAGGGTTCTGTCGTCAAGGCGTGGGCGTGCATTGCCGGGTCGCCCTTGTCGGTGCCAAATTCATAGTAGTTGTTATAGGTGGTGATCTCTTCCACCGTGTTCGGCTCAAGACCCGCGCCCCAGTCGGTTTTCTGCGCGCCAAGGCTTGCCACGGCCGGACCGGCGGTCGAGCCAAGCGCCAATGCGCCGCTTCCCGCCATCAGTTGACGCCGGTTTATCCAGTCTGCCTTCGGTGTCACATCCGACCATTTCAGGTCACTCTTGTATCGTCCGGCCATCAGATCCTCCGCTCCATGGATGACCCCAAGATGCCGCCTGTTAACTTGCCGGGCAATCGGCCTCACGCATTCGTCATCCCAGTGCCGTTTTTCAGCACCCAAATGGCCCTTCAGATCACAGAGTCGTGATTGGTTTGCGCAAAGACCGCTGGCTTAGTGCGGATCGCTCCGCCGTCAACAGCGGTTATTTCAAAATTTTGCTCATCCAGCCGGGTCATTCCTCCGTAGCCCTTTCAGATGTCATTTGAAGGCATCGCCAAACACAAGACTGACCAACGAAAGGATGAATGAATGTTCCGTACAACTTTGGCCCTTGCCGCTTCGGCCCTGATCGCCCTGCCCGCCTTTGCCGGCATGAAGAAAGACATTGTCGACACAGCCGTCGATGCAGGCAGCTTTTCGACTCTCGTGGCCGCCGTCCAGGCCGCCGATCTTGTCGACACGCTGAAGGGCGATGGCCCGTTCACCGTATTCGCGCCCACCGACGAGGCCTTCGCAGCGCTTCCCGAGGGCACAATCGAAACCCTGCTCATGCCAGAAAACAAGGAACAACTGATCGCCGTGCTGACCTATCACGTGGTGCCCGGCAAAGTCATGTCCGGTGATCTGTCCGACGACATGTCCGCCGCCACGGTGCAGGGGTCGTCGATCATGATCGACCTCGACAACGGCGTGATGGTCGACGACGCCAACGTGGTCAGTGCCGATATCGAAACATCGAACGGCGTGATCCACGTGATCGACAAGGTCATCCTGCCCGAAGGCTGATGACCGACCGGGGCGGCGTCTGGCCGCCCCTTACTCTCTCTCAATAAACCTGGAAACGAGGAACACGAAATGATGACCCGCAGAGCAACTTTGAAAGCCACAGCCGGCGCCGCCGTGATCGCCCTGGTCGCCGCCTGCGCGCCGATGGACGACGGCGACGACATTGTCGATATCGCTGCCGGCAATGAAGACTTTTCGACCCTGGTCGCAGCCGTCCAGGCCGCCGGTCTGGTCGACACGCTGAAAAGCGACGGTCCCTTCACGGTCTTTGCGCCGACGAACGCAGCCTTTGCCGCACTGCCCGAAGGCACGGTCGAGACGCTTCTGATGCCCGAGAACAAGGACCAACTGGTTGCCGTTCTGACCTATCACGTGGTGCCGGGGGCGGTGACTTCGGACGCTCTCGTGGGCAAGCGTTTGTCCGTTGAAACCGTGCAGGGACAGTCGGTTCATGTGAATGGCAAGAACGGGGTGAGGGTGAATTCCGCCAATGTGACAACGGCGGATATCATTGCAACCAACGGCGTGATCCATGTGATCGACAAGGTGCTTTTGCCAAAGTGATTGTCGTCGCGAGCCACGCTCGCGCCGACCCGGGGGGGGGGGGGGGGGGGGGGGGGGG